>JACIXO010000001.1 GCA_014360385.1 Actinomycetota bacterium
TAACTTTCATTCCTCTAAAATTCCTCTAAAATACTTTCCCTAAAATACCTATTCTACCTATTTGGATTTAGTATATTATATTTAAGTTCACTTTACTATATTTACTTTATCAATAATAGCAACAATAGTAGCATCAGTCGGGACATCCTCGCCATCAAATGCCCAGGTTGCTTCCATTCCATCTTCATAACCAACCAGGTCCCCTATGCTTGAAGATGTAACATCTAAAGCCACAAGAAAACTCCCAACATCATTCCCGGTTTCCATATCTACTGGCTGGATTATCTGAATTTTCTTCCCTTCCAGGCCTTTATATTTCATGGTAGAGATTACTTTTCCGATAACTCTTGCATAAAACATATATACCTTACCTTGTGTCTTAAAAATGTCTATTATGGATGTGCCTTTATATTACAAGATGCACCTTATCCATCTCTTACTACCGTGCTTAACTTCACAGCCACTCTTTTCCAGTAATGCCATAAACCAGATTAACAGAATCAGTCAGGCTTTGCAAGATATTGCAGAGCCTGACTATAAAACTTGCCTGTGCCCGGGCATAGCAAGCATCATAATAAGAATCTAAAAAGCATATGGACAAGATTTTTTACTAGAAAAGTCCCACTACATTTCCATTTTCATCAATATCTACTTTGGTTCCAGCGGGAACTTTGGGAAGCCCGGGCATTGTTCTCATTTCACCCAAAAGTGGATACAAAAAGCCTGCTCCCACTGAGGCTCTGACATCCCTTATTGGAACTCTAAACCCTCTGGGCCTACCTTTAAGGTTGGGGTCATGACTCAAAGAAAGATGGGTCTTAGCCATGCAGATTGGAAGCTTATCAAAACCCTGCTTTGTATATAGCTCAATTTTCTGTTCAGCCAGAGGTAGATAATCAACTCCATCTGCTCCATATATCTTTGTGGCGATAGTCTCTATTTTCTTTTTGATCGGCCACTCTAAGGGATAAAGAAACTTAAATTCACTCGGTTTTTCAGCAGCCTTTACAACTGCCTCAGCAAGCTCTATTCCACCTTCCCCGCCTTTTTCCCATACCTTGCTAACCACTGCATCTTCAGCACCTGCAGCTATAGCTCTTTCTTTTATTACCTCAATTTCTTCCTGTGTATCAGCATAGAAATGATTTATAGCAACGACTACAGGAACTCCAAAAAGCTTCATGTTTTCGATCATTTTCTCTAAGTTTTCACAGCCTTTTCTAACAGCTTCCACATTTGGCTTCTCCATAAGCTCCTTGTCCACAGCCTGTCCAGGAACAAAGTCAAAGCCACCACCATGCATCTTTAGAGCCCTTACAGTACAGACTATAACTACAGCATTTGGCTTAAGACCACTGTACCTGCATTTTATATTCATAAATTTCTCAGCGCCGCAGTCTGCACCAAATCCACTCTCAGTAACCACAAAATCTGCTAGCTTTATAGCTATTAAATCTGCAAGAATTGAACTATTTCCATGTGCAATATTAGCAAAAGGACCTGCATGAACGAAGCATGCAGTATGTTCTATAGTTTGAAGCAAATTAGGCTTTATGGCATCCTTAAGCAGCACTGTCATAGCGCCTGCGCATTTTAAATCTTCAGCAGTAACAGGCTTACCACTACGTGTAGACCCTACAACCATTCTACCAAGTCTTTGCCTTAAATCTTTAAGACTAGTAGTGAGAGCAAGGATTGCCATGACCTCAGAAGCTACTGTAATATCAAATCCGGTTTCTCTGGGAATTCCATTTTGTGGACCTCCCAGCCCTATAATGATATTTCTCAAAGCTCTATCACTTATGTCCACAACTCTATTCAAAGTTATACTAAATGGATCTATGTCAAGTTCATTACCTTTCATAAGATGGGTATCAAGAAAAGCTGCAAGAAGATTATGAGCAGCACCTACAGCGTGGTTATCACCAGTTAAATGAAGATTAAAATCCTCCATTGGAAGAACCTGTGAATATCCTCCTCCCGCAGCTCCTCCTTTTATCCCGAATACAGGTCCAAGAGAGGGCTGCCTTATACAGGTGATAGTCTTTTTGCCTATTTTATTGAGGGCCATGCTCAAACCAATAGTGGTAACAGTCTTTCCCTCCCCAAGAGGTGTGGGAGTAATTGCGGTAACATCGATATATTTTCCGTTGGGTCTATCCTTAAATTTATCAAGAACTTCAAGCTTTACTTTTGCCTTGTAATTTCCATAAAGTTCTAAGTCTTCCTCATTCAGACCTATGGACTGGGCTATTTCTACAATGTGCTTCATTTTAGCAGCTTGAGCAATTTCAAGGTCGCTTTTCACCGTAGCACTCCTTTCCTCTGGGTTATTTAATTTTAAAATACCTCATTTTGGAAATCATGAAGAAACATATTCCCTTAGAAACCTCGGAACTTCCCCTGCTTCTCTCGGTCCTACAACAACTTTCCACTCATTACCAAGTTCATCTTCCAGCTCCCCCTGAAGCTGTGCCACATATCCAGGAATTACTAAACTTCTATGTTTAACTTTGTTCTCTATACCGCTTCTTTTAATAAATTTTGCTATCTCTTCAGGAACAAATTTCCCTGCAGCCCACGCAGTAAGAACTGACTGGCCTTCCACATTCATAACCAGGAGCCAGGAAGGGACTTTGCTGTTCTCTACTTCACCTGAGATTATAAAATATGTGAGAGAAAAATTGGTAGTAATCAAAACTGGGGAATCTTCATTGGGGCTACCGATTTCGTATACTTTTTCTTCAACCTGCATTGGTTGTCTTGGATCAGTGTAGATATTTTGTCTATAGACTAAAAGAGGATAAATGTTTTGAGGACTGGGATTAGCTAAAACTATTATAGAACCATATTTAGCCACAAAAATGGATGCAATAAGAGCTTCCTTTAAGGGATTGTCAGTCATTTCGCATGGGAATACTATTGTGGGATATCCAAGAAGTCTATTTTTCTTTTTAATAGCAGCCGCTCGAAGAGCAATCTGGTTGTAGAAGTCTTCCTTAAGATTTCTTGAACCTATATCTATAACTAAATTTTTTATTCCTGCATTACGCATCTTTTCAGTGACTTCCATAATTTCGGTAAAAGATTTTCCCCTAACTACTATTGGGCATCCTGTGCTTTTACCTATATTAATAAATTCATCAACACTGGCTGTATCTGCACCATGTAGAAGAGGCTTTTTCTCTTTTAATTTATCACCAATAACCTTTAGAGTCTCAACATCAGAAGACACAAAAATAAGAGGTTTCTTGGTAAGTGAGCTTACCTTTTCAGAAACCTTGATAAACTTATCTCTGTTATTAGATTTATTTCTTACACAAATGGCATCTATTTTCAAAATCTGGCCAACTCTTTCATACTTGAGGCTCTCAATCTTTTTTACTCTCTCATCAACATCATCCATGTCATCGTCAATAGTTATTGCAAAGGCATTAGGGTTAACAAACGTTCTTTCATGTCTGAACATTACAGTTTCTTCACCGACTTTAAACTGCTCTTCCCCTGCCCCAACTTCCACTTTTAAAATTGGAGGCTGGGAAGCCTCAGCAAGCTCAGCTTTGGCTTCTTCAGAGACATGCGGACATTTTTCCAGCTCAACCTTTCCTGCAGCAAGCTGCATAGCAAAAGCAAGACACGTAGGAAACCCGCAATCCTTGCAGTTAGTTTTAGGAAGTCTTTTAAATATATCCAGACCACTTAAAGCCATAAATCACACTCCTTTTTAAGTCCTTATATATCAAATTCATTACATATCTTATAGCATACATTGACTTTCTTTTGTAAGTTTATAGCATTATCTGCTATCTTTTCCCTTATATGTCTTATAGTATCTTTTAGCTTGTATATTGCTTGTATATATTGACTTAATTTCCAAATCTGCTTAAGAGGCTATTCTTATATTTTTCCTACATTATTACTTTTTCTACATTCCTACATTATTACTTTTTCTACATTATTGGCTCCATCTCCAGAGCAGGATGTCCCACCTTCTGCATCCACTCAAGAACCTCCTCTTCGGTCTCGGCTTCTTCTTCAGTTGCAATCTTATCCACAAAATCAGGAATCCCGATTTCCCTGGCTCGCTGTTCAAGCAAATCTCTTATCTCCTCCTTTAACTCCTTAGGCATCCATACCAGCCTCTTAAGGCCACCATCTGCTCTTATAAATTTTCGCGAGCCGATGAAGAACTTACTAACCCCGATAAATCCAGGAGTCTGAATACCACCCCCAACCGATCCCGCAAGAGTCGAGAACTTCATTCCACAAGGAGTCATCCCCGGGTATTCTCTGTTGACAGCCATCACACCATTCGTCATAGGCAGTATAGCCACAATCACCTCAAAACACCCACAGGATGTCATCGGGTTAACAATCATTGAATAAGCTGAAAAAGATTCCAGAGTCTGGTTTGATGCCCTGTAAACGAACTCGTTTACACCCCTCCAGATACCCAGGGTCTCATCTATTGTCTCACCTTTCTTTATAGGCTGGTTAGGGCCTGTGGGATTTATCTCATAGCTAGCCTTACAGTCAAGCCAGTTATATGCTCCACAAAGTCCGGACCTTTCTGGAGAGACAACACACACATGGTTTGGAGCAAAAGACTGACAAAGAGTACAGGAATAGAAAGTATCTACAGATTCGTCTGTTAAGGTTCCCAGTCTTTCATCCCTCGTTCTAAAAATTTCTCTTGCCCTTCTTCTTAAGGCCGAGACATCTTCAGGATTGGTATAAATTTTTACCTGAACTTTATCCATTATATTACCAAACTGGGAATGCATTTTGGCATGAAGAATGGTGCCTATGTGTCTTATTTTAAATCCACTTTTAACCGCGTCTTTACTGAATCTGACCCAGGGAATATCCCTCTGACCCATATGAAAAACTCCTGAGGCATAGTTCAAGAAATAATGTATTTGCCTTTCCATAACAGGTTCAAAGTCCTGCTGCATTTTTCTTCCTGCAACTTCTACCAATACCCCAAGTGGAAGAACACTTCCTTCTTCCACATCATCAACTTCGGGACCAAAAACCTCAATTTTTCCATCTTCTACCTCAGAGGGATCTACCATCACAAGCAGTTCCACTGCCTCGCTCTTATTACCCCCAAACTCGACATAGGTATTTTCCTTTCTCACCCTTTCTCCTTCAAATGCGGGTCCAAACGGAACTGGGACATCTACTTTGTCAACCGTTATCTTAAGACCTCTTACTTCTATAGCCTTTGATACAATCTCCTCATCTGGAATATTTGAAACCACATGTTCATACGTACATATACCTCGAGGCAATATTTCGGGGATGGGAGTATCAGCAATAGTAGGAAAACCAAAGCTTATTGCACCTGCAGCATTAGCATATTTTTCCTCGTCAACTTCTCCTAAAGCAAGAACAAATGCAAAAACTCTGTTCTTATTGTAGAGAAGCATTCTCCTTCCATCACCTGGCTGAACTCCACCAAAGCTCATAGCTGCTCTTGCTGCAAAGCCAAGAGAGTAAACAGTTGCACTGATATCTTTACCAAACGGGACAAGTCTTGTATCCCAACCAAGGTCTACCCCCTCCTCTGCTAATTGTTCAGCCATTGATTTTCCATCAGTAGAAGCACTCATAAAAACGTAAATATTTTTTTCCTGTAGCTCTCTTGCAATTCTAACTGCAGTTTTATTGTCTTTACATGCTCCTACACACGCTGCAAAACCTGGTGCAGTTCCATCCACAAATTCTATTCCTCTTTCTCTTATAATCACATCTGAGGCTGCACCGAGCCATATTCCTTCAACAGGAGATGGTCCATCTATGTATTTTATTGCCTCTATTATCTCCTCCGCCCACAGCGTTGCAATTCCTGCATCAAGCGCAGCTCCAAGATAAGGTAGCCACACCCTATCACTTGGAACAGGTGGCAGCAATTTTTTGGCTTCTTCAATCACTATCTCTGCGTCAGCCAGCTTTTCCACTTTTATACCTGTCATGCTATATATGATAGGAAGATAATATGCAGTATCAGGGAACTCAAGTTTTTGGTCCCTGCCATGCTTTTCTATGCAAGTTTTGAGAGTCTTCTCAGCTCTTTCTACAATCTTATAAGCACCTCTTATGGCACTTGACGCAATTATCTTAGACATCTTTTAAAGCCCTCCTTGCCTCCATGTCAAATAGAACCCTCTCTTTCTTAACATCGATCTTTAATGCCTTCCTCCTGGATTGAATGTGCTCTATTACTTTATTGAGAACTTCATTTATATTGGAAACATATTCTAGTCTTCCGCCATATTTTTCTTCCCATTTTCTTGTCATTATATCCTTTACTTCCTCACTTGACTCTACAGGTATGGGCTCACCACTAAACACGACGTAAACTCCGGAAGCTGCAAAATAAGTGCCAATGGATAGTGCTTTTTCGCTCATCCACTCAGGTGCAATACCAGCCACCGGAAGATCACTTATGTCTTCCCCAAGCCCTCCTTCCTCTACTACTTCAGACAGAACTGTAAGTATCCTCGAATTATCAACACAGGAACCAAGGTGTAAAACAGGAGGTATTCCAACTGCTTCACATATTGATTTAAGCCCTTCTCCAGCATATTCCATAGCTTCGGGAATCATTACGCCACATTTAGCTGAAGCCAGTGCTCCACAACCTGTCTGAACTACTAAATAGTCTCTCTTTATTAACTCTCTGGTCAGGAAATTATGATATCTGTCCTGAGTCAATCTTGCGTTATTGCAACCTACTATAGCTACCACACCCTGGATTCTGCCATCTATAATAGCATCATTAAGTGGCCTAAATGATTCTCTAAACCTGCCACCCAGCATATATCTTATGTACTCATGTGAAAATCCAGCTACAAGATCTGATGTTATCTCTGGAATGTGAACCCTTTCTTTCCTGTTTCCAAAATTGTCTATTGCCATTTTGATTATCTGTCTTGCTATATCTACACCCTTCTCTTCTTCAAACTCCATATGAATTGCCCCAGGGATTTTACATTTTGCTGAAGAAGTTACAAGCTTGGTATGATATTTCTTCGCAAGTTCACCCAGAGCCTGCATTATACACTGAATGTCAACAACCATAAGCTCTACCGCACCGGTAGCTATAGCCATTTCCTGAGATAGAAAATTTCCAATCGGAGCTATGCCCTGTCGCATCAGCACCTCATTTGCTGTACAACAGATCCCAACCACATTGATACCATTAGCACCTTTGCTTTTAGCATATTCTACAAGTTCTTTATCATCCGAAAGCTCCGCGATAATCTCCGATAGAGTAGGCTCGTGACCGTGAACTACAATATTCACCTCGTCTTTCTTCAACATTCCAAGATTGGTTTTTGCAGGAAGCGCTTGTGGAGTTGTGAAAAGGATGTCAGTAATCTCAGTAGCTATCATAGAGCCTCCCCATCCGTCAGAAAGAGCAGTCCTTACAGCCTGGTCTAAAATATGTTCAGCATCCTGGTCAACCCCCATGTGGGTTCTATGCATAAGCTCGACCACTTCTCTGTCCACACCACGAGGAACTACCTTATTCTTTCTCCATATTTCCTGCCTCTTTTTAGGAGCTATGTTTATTAGATCTATTTCCCCTTCCTGCTGACCAAATAAGGAAAGAGCCTTTTTGGCAGTATCTATAGCTATATCTTTTGTATCTCTATCACCTATCTCTATTCCAAGATTTTTGGCAAACTTTAAAAGTTTTAATTCATCTTTAATCATAAGCCCCTGTGCCTTCCCCTCTGCTACCTGGCCTAATAAATGAGCTAAATCTCTACCGTGATCAGAATGAGCAGAAGCTCCAGCAGCAATGTGTCGGGCAAGGTTTCTTGCTGCTATTGTTCCAAGAGTTGCACCACAAAGACCAGTTTTGTCTTCTCTTACCCTGCATGGACCCATAGCACAGTTTTTACAACAAATACCAGAAATCCCGGAACCAATGGGGCATGGCTTCATCTGTTTGGCTCTATCAAAAACAGTGCAAATCCCTTCAGACTCAACACACTCCAGAAGTTCAAGTATAGCTCTATCCTCACTTACCATATCACTTACCATATCAGAGTAACTTTGCGTTTCAGAACCAGGATTATTTTCCTTCTCTTTTTTATCATTGCTCATTATTCTAACACCACCCTCCCGTTATTATTCTCCGTTCTTCTTATAACTTCCCACAGAATTATTTGCTACAAAATTGATAGCTACTTTCATGTGATTCATAATGGTTTCTGTTCTCAGTTTGACATACTATTAATGCCCTGGTGGTCTAGCCTTCTTTAAAGGAGCTCTTTTATTATCTCTTTTACCAGACTAACTGCTTTTGGATGTCTCATTACCAGAATATCAGCTCCAGCTATAAGCATACTCATAGCTGATATTGCTTCCCAATTTACTCCTCGCTCCTCAAGATCACCCCACTCCGGATATCGCTCCTCACTTTCTCTTACTTCTTTAACCTTCCATACTTCAGGAGCTAAATTACATATGATAGGCATCTGGGTCATTTTATCATCCTGCAAAAGCGCAGCAATTCTCAATCTCTCCATAGCAGAATAGCAATACTCAATACCATATCCAAGACTGGAAGTTGAAGGATCCATAACTATCCGGTCCGGAGGAAGCCCAAGCTGAGTTAAAAGTATATTTAGCTGCTTTGCTATATTTACATCCAGGGGATTTAAAGCTATGACATTATTATTATATCCCATAGCTGCAGCAGCAATTGTTTTATAGTTCTCTTCTTCAGCCCATCCAATCAGAATGCTTGTGTCAGCATTTTTTTCTGACACCTTTTTCATTACTTCAGCCACATTTTCCAGAGAGCCTGCACCATATACAATAAGGGGTTTACTTATAGCTTCTCTAACTTTTTTTGTAAGTTCTGCAGCCTCCTCTGGTTTCATGTCTCCAACATCAGGATTTGTACTAACGAGTTGAAGACATATGGCCTCTGCTCCAAACTCATCAATACATTTCTTAGCCCATTTTACCGGATCATCATAAACATCCCTATAATACTTATCTACACTTTCTGGCCATCCCTTTGGCCTGCTGTCATATACCTCAATTGCTATTATTGGTTTGTTCGGGATCTCACCTTCAAAAGTATGAAATGGTAGAGCAGTCTCACCCCCTACTTTTACCTCTAGATCTCCCTTGCCCAATTTAACTGTATTTATCTTGCCTGTGTATTCATTTTTTGGAACTTGAAATTCCAACCTCTCCTCCTTTTTGTAACTTAACCTTTTAACTTAGCTTTTATGGTATTGTTGATTTAGAAATCAAGATTTAGAAATCAAGGCTGCCTAAAATTTTATTTTTTGGTTTCTGGCAATAAATCACCCACGCATATAAAACTTATTAATATAGATTTTATTCAAAGCTCTGCTTGAGAACCTTATTTCTTTTAGCTACTTGACTAACCAGGAGATAGTTATCTTGCCGCCAATTATTAGCTCTATGCAATAAAACACAATTACGCTATTGTAACATTTTTGCACAAACTTTGCATTAAATTTACCGAGTTTTGGCACATCTTTCCCTTATCTTCTTTTACCAATATAACTTTAGTTCTGGCTTTTTAACCCATGGCTAAATTTAACCCTTCTTCAACCAATCTCCCTTTAACTCTCCAATTTCAGAAACTAACTTCCTCACAAAACATTTTACCTGAGTTAATGCAATGCTATTCGAGGGAAGATCAAATATGCTTTCACCTGAAAGATCCATCTCAGATATGCTTGCGTCCAAATTTACACAAGAAAGAATCTCGAGTCCGGTCTTCTTTATAGATTCGATAAGCTTTACATCCAGTTCTGAATTTACTCTGTTAACAATGAGAAGAATTCTCCCAATCTTAAGTTTTAACTCCAAAGCTAGGTCTCTGATTCGTGACGCTGTAAGTATTCCCTTAGGAGAGAAATCAGAAACTATAAGAAGAAAATCTATATCTCTGGTCGTCCTTCTGCTTAAGTGCTCCATTCCAGCCTCATTATCCATAACTACCCAGTTATAATTTTCCTGAAGCACATCTATATACTTTCGGAAAAGGGTATTGGCATAACAATAGCACCCAGGTCCTTCACCTCTCCCCATAGCCAACAAATCAAATCCATTACCTTCCACAAGAGCCTGATGGATATTCATTTCCACAATCTGGTCCTTATACATCCCTTTTGAATAACGAGGAGCATCCCTCTTAAATTCCTCTCTCAAGGACCCTACGGTTTTCGTAATCTTGACCCCCAAAACCTCATTAAGATTTGAATTGGGGTCAGCATCAAGAGCTAATACTGGAGTTTTTCCCTCTTCTATCAGACTTCTAATTATAAGAGCACATAGAGTAGTTTTTCCTGTTCCACCCTTTCCTGCTAAAGCTACACTTATACTCAAAGCTATCTCCTATCTCTTCCTCTCAAATTGTTCATCGAATATATAAGCTCTTCCACGGTAGGAAAGTCCTTTAAGTCTGTATATGGCAAAAAAAGACCAGCCACATATCTATCCATGAACTTCATGTTTACACTTAATTCGATATATGTAATTTTATTCGCAATCTCCAGACTCTTCTTGTACTTTTCCTCAGAAAGTAAGCTAAGATAAGCTCCAGTCACCGAAGTATTTCCCAAAAAATGGTATTTACTTATATCTATGTCCGGAAGCATGCCTATAACAATTGCGTTTCGAATGTTTAAATGTTTTCCAAGTCCACCAGCTATATAGATTCTGTCAAGGTCATAAACGTTTAAATCAACCTCCTCTAAAAGTGTCTTAATTCCCGCATAAATAGCAGCCTTGGCTCTCATCAGATTATTGATATCGACCTCACTTATAAATATAGATTTACCTGTGGCACTATCCCTGGCATCTACAATAATATACCTTAAATCTCCATCAACACATTCAAGATATCTGTTTCCTATATCTCTATTAAATTTGCCCTTTCTATCTATAACACCTTTAAGATACATTTCACCAATGATATCAATTAGTCCAGACCCACAGATTCCCCTGGGCTTACCTCCTCCAATCACTTCGACCTCACATTTATAAGTCTCTTCATCTATCCATACTTTCTCGATAGCACCATCAACCGCCCTTATCCCACACTTAACTCCTCCGCCCTCAAAAGCAGGGCCAGCAGAACAGGAGCATCCCATCATCCACTCCGAGTTTCCCACTACAAGCTCTCCATTAGTACCCAGATCTAAAAATAAGGTTAATTCTTTCTGACAGGCCATGTCTGTAGCCAGAACCCCTGAAGTAATGTCACTGCCAAGATAGCTTGCTACACCTTTCATACTGTAAACCATTGCATTTCTTATATGTTTTATTCCAACCTCTTCGGCTGTTGAATTTGGAAATCTATTAGCCACTGTGACATAAGGTTCCTCTCGTATATACCTGGGCGGAACACCATAGAAAAGATGCATCATGGTAGAATTGCCAGCTACCACAACAGATACAATACTATCAGGATCAACACCGCTATCGAGAAGTAAATTCCATATTAAACTATTCAGGCAGTCCACCACTACTTCTCTAAGCTTATTCAATCCTTCCTTTCTGGTAGAATATACTATCCTATTTATAATATCTTCCCCAAACTTTATCTGGGGGTTATATTCAGACGCAACGCTCAAGATATCCCCATTTTCAAGATCAACAAGATACAGGACAAGGGTAGTGGTTCCAATATCAATAGCTATTCCATAACATTTCCTGTCAACTTCTCCTGCCTGGATATCTATTAATGTTCTGTTCCACTTATCCACAGTAACTGTAACTGTCCAGTTCTTTTCTCTCAATACATTTGGCAGAATTCTCATGATGTGAATTGGAACAACACAATCCTCTATTCCCAAGCTTTCCTTGATAGCCTTCTGCAACCTAAATAGGTCGCTCGTGCCATAGCTAAAAGATGGCTTCTCCACTTTCAACCATTCTTTAACTATCCAGGGCTTTACCTCTATCGAAGAAAACTCTCTTTTGCTTATCCCAGCATAAATTTTGGATGGTCTTTCTCCCAGCTCTCCCTTTTCTATTTTACCCTTCTGCTTCACCCTTTCTGGAACATATACAACCAGATCGCTCTTTACCCTCGCCTGGCAGGAAAGAACAAACCCATTTTCTTTTTCTTTCTTGCTTATAAATTTGGGGAAGTCTTTGGTTTCTACAGTACCCTCTATTATCTGAACTACACATCTTCCGCAGGTACCAGCTCCGCCACAGGAGGAGTCTATATCCAGTCCACAGTCAAGAATGGCCTGCCTGAGATTATAGTTGGGATCTATAGTAATAGACTTGTTGCTGGGAAGAAACTTTATGAAATATTTCTTCACTCTATTCATTATGAAGATTGAGATTTTTACAAAGGTACAGATTTTCAGGTATTTCCTTCTAGGAAGTTGCCTCAAAAATTATATTATATGCGACTCCAAAAATCAAAGACATAGACTTACCCCGATAACGTGGAGTTTTTTACATCTTTAGAAAGCATCTCTTTTTCTCGGGATAGGAAAACAAACTACTGGATCAGGATGGGCGTTAAGAAAACAGTTTGAAGGCGAAGTGGGCATGGAATTGGAGATGCTTTCATACCTTTACATTTTATATTTTTATATTTTTTATACTTTTTATGCAATTTATTACTCCTCGTGTATTCTTTATCTATTTTGTATCTATCCTGTATATACTCAAAAAGGCCTCTCCTGGTATTTCAACTTTTCCAATTTTTTTCATCCTTTTTTTGCCTCTTTTCTGTTTTTCAAGTAGCTTTATTTTCCTTGTCACATCTCCTCCATAAAGCTTAGCAGTTACATCCTTCCGCAGAGCTGATAAACTTTCTCTAGCAATGACCCTTTTCCCAATAGAAGCCTGGATAACTACTTCAAAAAGCTGTCTTGGAATCTGCTCTTTTAGCTTCTTAACAAGTTCCCTTCCCAGATAATAAGCCTTGTCCCTGTGAGTTATAACTGAAAGATCTTCCACTTTTTCGCCTGCTACTATCATATCCAGTTTTACCAGATCAGAGGGCCTGTATTCTAAAAACTCATAGTCTAAAGACCCGTATCCTGAGGTTATTGACTTTAGAAGATCAAAAAAATCAACAATCATCTCAGAAAGAGGAATAGTGTACTTAAGATTTGCTCTTTCTTCCGAAATATACTGCATATCAACAAAATTTCCTCTCTTCCTGTTAGCAAGCCCCATAACTTCCCCAACATATTCTTTCGGGGTTATTATAGTAGCTAAAACATACGGTTCCTCGACCTTCAGTATTTTTTCCTCTGAAGGAAAGTCAGATGGTTTTTTTACCTCAATAACATCTCCATCAGCTTTCGTAACTTTATAAACAACATTTGGAGTAGTAGCTACAAGTCTTAAGTCATATTCTCTCTCCAGCCTTTCCTTGACTATTTCCATATGAAGCATTCCAAGAAACCCACATCTAAACCCAAATCCTAATGCTGAGGAAACTTCAGGGATAAATTCAAGAGACGAATCATTTAAGGATAACTTTTTCAAAGCTGCCCTCAAATCCTCGTAGTCTCCACCTTCGACAGGGAAAAGTCCACAATAAACCATTGGCTTTGGCTTCTTATAACCAGGTAGGCTTTCGGGAGCAGGGTTCTGAAAATCAGTTATCGTGTCTCCCACCATGATATTATCAACCTCTTTTATGCCAGTTATAACATATCCGACCTCTCCTGCAATCAGCTTGTCCTTACCCATCATTTTGGGAGCAAAAATTCCAAGTTCTTCCACTTCAGCTACAACATTTTCAGCCATAAATTTAATTTTCATTCCCTTTATTATCGAGCCGTTTACTATTCTTACCAATGCAACAACCCCTCTGTAAGAATCATACTGGGAATCAAAAATTAATGCCTGAAGAGGGCTTCGTATATCTCCTCCTGGAGGTGGGATATCTACAACCACTCTTTCCAATACATCCTCTACCCCATAGCCTGTTTTAGCACTAATTCTTAGAATCTCATCTTTCTTTATGCCAAGGATTTTACTAAGTTCTTCTGCAACTTCATCAGGTCTTGCACTTTTTAAGTCAATCTTATTTATCACAGGAATAATTTCTAACCCGTTTTCAAGTGCCAGATGAACATTTGCAATGGTCTGGGCCTGGACACCCTGTGTGGCATCAACCACCAGTATCGCTCCCTCGCATGCTGCAAGGCTCCTCGAGACCTCGTAGGTAAAATCAACATGTCCTGGGGTATCAATTAAATTGAATATATATTGCCTGCCATCCAGCTTACAGTTATAGAGTACCCTCACTGCATGGGCCTTAATAGTTATTCCCCGCTCTCTTTCAAGCTCCATATCGTCAAGGTACTGGTCAAGCATTTCTCTCGGGCTAACTGCTCTGGTCAATTCTAGAATTCTATCTGCAAGGGTAGATTTACCATGATCTATGTGTGCAATTATAGAGAAATTTCTTATTAATTCTTGCTCACTTCTCTCACTACTATTTGTAACCTCACTACTATTTGTAACCTTATTAATATTTGTACCCTTACTACTATTTTCAATGATATTTTCTCTGGTCATATCCTCTGTTTTTCCTTCAAACCTTTTAATAAACTTATAACAAATCGTGACTCATCCATTTTAAACAAAATAGTACATCCTGCATATACCCCTACACCAAGAGCTATCACTCCAAACAAAATGAGTATAAGAACCCCCACGCCTCGATAAGCAAGGGCATCCAAATGTTTCCAGACAAAAAATACAACCGTCCCCATTATCAAGGAGGAAAGAAATATTTTAATGTAAGAAACAACGATCCTCTTACCATCCAGACTACCAACCTTTTTTCTCAAAACTATTAGAAGAATTACCACGTTGCATATTGCTACAAGAGAGGTTGAAAGAGCAAGCCCTCCAGCACCCATAAACTTCACCAGAATCCAGTCAAGTATAAAATTAACCACTATCGAAATAAGAGCTACCTTCAAAGGTGTATACACATTTTTAAAAGAATAGAAAATCCTGTTCAAAATCATAAGTAGCCCAAAAAATAAAAGTCCTATACTATGAAAAATCAAAATGGAGGAAACCCTTTCGGTATCAGAAGCACCGAATTGGTTGTATTCAAATAAGAGTTTTATTACCGGATGACTAAGAACAATAAGTCCCACAGTAGCCGGCACCATTACGTAACCTATTTCTCTTATGCCCAGAGAAAATGTTTCCTTGAGCCCTCTAAGGTCGCCCTCACTTGCTTGCCTTGAGAGAAGAGGGTAAAGCACGGTTATTATAGCAACCGAAAAGACCCCAAGGGGAAGATTAGCAACTCTCCAGGAAAGAGTGAGAGCCGTTGTATTACCAGCTCCGAGGTTTAAAGCAAAAAAGTTATCTACCCCATTATTAAGCTCAACAGCTCCAAGGCTCAGAAGAATTGGAAGAGCCATAGAAAAAAAATCCTTAACGGGCTTACTTCTAAAATCTATCCCGAAGCTGTACTTTATTTTCGAAACTCTAAGCTGTGGTAGCTGGATTGCAAGATGAAAGACTGAACCAACCATTACACCGAGAGCCATGCTTACAATCCCTGTTCGAGCTGAAAGAAAAATAATAAAAATAATAGTAATAACGTTCATAGCAAGAGGTGCTACAGAAGGAGCTGTAAATATGTAGTGGGAATTTAAAATACTCGCTGCTAAGCCAGAAAGACTCATTGTCAGCATGGAAAAAATCATTATCCTGCTCATCAAAGAAAATCTTGTTATGCTAAGCTCACTACCAGTTATTCTGGAAAGCAGAACTCCTATTTGTGGAGAAAAAATAAAAATTATTGTGGATATTACAAAGAAAGCCAAAATCATTACGTTTAAAACAGAGTTCACAAACAATTCCAGCTCTTTCTTTTTCTCATCCCTGTTGATATAAGAAGAATAAATGGGAATGAAGGCAGCAACAATCAGTGACTCGGCAAAAAGAATCCTAAAAAGATTGGGTATGAAATAAGCCCAGGTAAAGGCATCAGTGTCATAGTTTATACCAAAATAACCTGCCATTATCTGGTCTCTTACCAGACCCGAGACTTTGGATAAAAGTGTAGCAATTATTACTATGACAGTAGCCCCAAAAATTCTTTTCCTGGAAATCAGGTATTCTTCCTGCATAAAATTTTGTTTACAGATTTCATGTACACGGTTTCTTTTAAATTGTTGCTTTTCTACAAAATTGCGCAGCCGGTTGTTATTTCATAATTGGTTGCTATTATAATAAATATTTTTATTTTTTAAAAAAAATGCTAAAATAAGTGGCCATTAAAATCCTTTAACCTGTAACCTATAAACTAAAGCTTTTTATATTATCTTGGAGGGAAATTAGTACTATGCCAAATATCAAATCTCAGGAAAAACGGGACAGACAAAACAAGAAAAGACAGTTAAGAAATAAGGCTTTAAAAACCAGGATAAAAAATCTAAGAAAAAAGCTGCTTCAGGCAGTTGAAAGTAAAGATACTGAGCAAGCAGAAGGACTGTTAAGTTCTCTGTTTAAAGCACTGGATAAAGCAGCTAAAAAGAATGTGGTTCACAAAAACTTTGTGGCTAATAAAAAGTCTAAGGCAGCAAAATTGGTAAACTCTCTGAAATCTTAACGCCACCAACTTTTTATAAAATTAGCTCTTACACCTTTACAATCAGGGCTCATTTCGAGCTTCTAATTCAAGCCTCTAATCCTCTAATATTTCAAGGATTAGCATGTTTGCAAGGTTTATGCTTTCCTCTATAGTAGCTTTTCTAAATTGGATATCATAGTGATTTAATATGCCAAAAATCCGTATTATATCTTCTTCGGAATAGTTTTTACTGAACTTCTCATATTTTCTAACAAGTTCATCAATAAAATACTCCTTTGCACTTATATTTTTTCGGAGATAATCTTTTACACTTCGTCTACCATTTTCATATTTAAGATACATAAGACACTTAAACATCCTATAAAGAAGAGTTACCATCCCGATTAAACTTTTCTTTCCATCTATCATATCCTTGAGAGCTTTGAGCGAATTTCTTTTGTCTTTAACGCCAACAAAATCTACAAGGTCAAAAACCTTCAAAAAATAAGTTCGACTTATAAGAGATTTGGCTATTTTCTCATCTATCAGCTTTTCTTTCTCCGAAATCACATAGGTGTGTAACTTCTCATATTCAAGTTTCAGCGAAGTTAAATCTTCCCCTACACTTTCTAGCAGGAGATTTGAGGCCTTTGTTGTGAACTTTATTCCATCAAGTTCTGATTTCTCTTCCAGCCATTTCTTAAGCTCTGTAGCTGGTGGACTTTTTATATCTTCAACTTTTCCTATTCTCTCAACTAACTCCATCAGCTTCGAACCAGGTTTGCTTTTCGTGGAAGTAAGAACAAAAACAATATCTTTACTTTCTTCAAGCTTGTCAATGAGTACATCAAGAAGGTGTGATGGCAAGCGCTCTACATTTTTAACTACCAGAAGTTTACTGGTAGAGAAAAAGGAAGGAGTGCTCATGAAATTTCTGAAATCATATTCGTCTATTTCGCTTGACGCATCAAAAACTCTAAAATCAGTATCAAAATTAATTTTACCACCAAAAATTTTCTTTATTCTGTTGACTTCCTCCTCAAGAACATAGCTACTTCTGCTTATGAAAAGATAGCATTTTTCTAAATCTTCCAGTTTTGGTTCTGACTTTTTAACCCTTCCTGCTTTTCTATCCATCTTTCTCTAATTTTATTTTTTCGATCATAACTGCGAGTAAAACAAGAGACAAAAGCCAAGCACATAATAAGTCCAGTATAATACAATATTATATATTTAGCCTTAAAACAATCTATAGAAATAACACTTATCTTTCTCTCTCCTAAAAACCGAACCACCTCGAGTATATACTTTATGAGAAGCCAGGCTGGTTTTATCAGCACTGCACCGAAAAAATAATGTAAAAGACCCAGAATAGAGGAAGCAAAAAGAAGAAATAAAACTGCATAAAAAACAGGGATAACCATGAGATTGGAAAGAATGGACACCGTGGAGACATCTCCAAAAAAATGAAAAAGAAGAGGCAGTATAGAGATTTGAACAGAAACATTTGAGATTACAAGAGCCATCCAGGAGCTTCTAACTATTCTAGTTCCAGGTCCTGGAAGCCATATTTGTATTATTTTTTTTAGTAAGGGGTTTAGAAAAATTATTGCAGCCATAGATACAAAAGATAGCCAGAATCCTGAGTCATACCAGAAGAATGGGTTGGATAAAAGCATAAAAGTGTAAGTTAAATACAATACTATTTTCATACTGTATTCTCTACCAAGCCATCTTCCCAGAATCACAAAAATCCCCATAATAGTAGCACGCTCCACACTTGCTTTTTCCCCGACCAGAAAATTGTACATAAAAAGAAACAAGATCATCACCCCGAATGTAAACCATGAAAAATTCGTTTTTCTAAAAGCCCCCAAAAAATAGACTAGTATTGAGATATGCAAGCCCGAAATTGCAAGGATATGAAACACTCCACTTTTCCTGAAATCAGACTTGATACGAGTCGAAATGCTTAAGGTGTTTCCCAGAAATAAGGCTTCAGCAATTGATGCACTCTCAAAATCCAGATTTCTGTAATAAATAGTCTTAAGGTATCGATAGACTCGCCTTCTTAACGCAAATATCCTTCCACCTATACCAGCCTCTTCAATTCGCTCAATCCTGGAAGGCAAACATGTGAAATAGTCTCGCTCCATTTCAACTCTCACCCTTATATAATCATCCCTTTCCACAAATCCGGGATAACAATTTTTCACCTTTACTTTTGCCGTGCCTTGAACTTCAATTAGCTTGAGAGTACTTTGAGGATTCATAGATTGAAGTTCCATAGATCGAAGTTTGGTGCTCTCATACGAATTTTCATCAGATTTCATTTTCATAGAAGTAATTACTCGCTGCACATCTAATATAAAATATAGGTTTCCGTTTTTAAACCGGGGATGATCTGAAATCCTTCCTTCCAAACTCAGGGCTTTATTTTCAAATACTTCGTTTCCATCTGGAAGTTCGCATCCAGCACGAAACCAGGAAAGCAAATCACTGGCTTTTCTGTGAGTGCTTACCACACATACAATGTAACCAAGAATCAGAAAGCAAAGCATGGAAACAAGGACAAGTAACCATTTAAGTCTTGATGGAAATTGTCCTGGGAAAGACTGCTTTCTTTTGAGAACTAAAAGTAAATAGAACAAGAGGAGCAGTAAAGATAAGAAGGGAGTTAGAATAAAAAAATAGAACAAGCCAAAAACATCAAAATTAAATGGATATCTACTCCCAAGATAAAAACCTAAACTTACGCCTACTGCCCATGCTAGATAAATTTCCCCCATTAAATTCTTTTAAAAAATCAAAATTAGTGCGATGTGATATATTCTCCACAAAATTTTCATTGAAACCTCATAAAAAATTTTTATAGAGGTATGATATTCATATAGATATTAGATTCTCAATTTCCCTGTATTTTTTCTCACCAATTCCCTTTACATTCTTAAGCTCTTCCTTGGACTTAAAGAAACCGTGCTTATCTCGATAATCAATTATATTCTGAGCCAGTATAGAACCTATTCCTGGGAGGGATTCAAGCTCCTGCCTAGTTGCGTAATTTATATTTATAGTTCTGTTACTATTAACAAGCCCTTCCGAGCCAGAACTGTCCCAGAGGGAAACCCCTCCCCCTTTCTTGACCTCATCGAGAGAAGGAATATAAATCTTCTGTCCATCCATCACAATAGAAGCGAGGTTTACTGCTTCCAGACATGCCTCGTCCGTGGGTCCACCTGCTAAATTAAGAACATCTATAATTCTTGAACCATCCTTTAACTCATAAACCCCGGGTGAAGAAACATAGCCACATATATAAACTTTTATCAATAGGGTAGAGCCTTCGAACTCATCATTTTTAGATTTTTCAGCTTCTTTCGAACCCGGAGAGCAGCTAATCCCGCTCTCATCTCTATTCTCATTTCCACTCCCATGATCTGGGTTTTCAAGGTCCGAATAAAAGCTTTTAAGAATATTTTCTCTCACTGTAATTTCTTTCTGCTGATTTATCATCACCAAAGAAAATATCCCAAAAACTACCAGGAGAAAAACAACCATAAAAATATAGAAATGTCTTTTTCTCTCATATCTAAACCACTCTATTCTGCATATAAGCGCCTGAATCTTTTCCTTAAGACCCAACATCTTTTTTTCTCTTATGAACAAAACTTCGCAACACTATTGTGTACTAAAGCAAAGATGCTAAAGCACAAATACATTATGGCACAATTATACCAGAAAGTGTGTGAAATTCAAATATTCTGGTATAATATTTGGAAAGATTTTTATTTAGAGTCTATAAGAAATTAAGGAGGGATTTGTCATGGCGAAGAAAGTTCTTCTTCTTGTGGAAAATGAATTCAGAGACGAAGAAGCAATCTACCCATACTATAGATTCAAAGAGGCTGGCTATGATGTAAAAATAGTTGGACCTGAAATGGGAAAAGAATATAAAGGAAAATTCGGTTTCCCAATGACATCTGATCTTTCAGCTTCTAATATATACATGGAAGATGTAGTAGCAGTGATTGTGCCAGGAGGGAATGCTCCTGACAAGATGAGAACTCACCCGAATATGGTAAATCTTGTAAAAGAAGCTTTTAACAAATGTAAAATCGTAGCTGCCATATGTCACGGTCCACAGCTTTTGATAGAAGCAGACATAATAAGAGGCAAAAAAGTAACAGGCTATAAGGCAATAGCGACTGACCTTAAAAATGCTGGAGGCCAGTACATAGATAAAGAAGTGGTGGTTGATGACACCATTGTGACTTCAAGAATACCAGATGACCTTCCAGCCTTCTGCGCACAAACAATAGAACTTATAAAGGTTTACTTTAAAGAGTAGCTTTCACCAGTTTAGTTCTAGAACAAGTTTAGCTCTAGAACCATATACAAATAAGGTGATGCAAACAAGGTGATAATAAAATTTCGCCACCATTCTATTTGGTGGCGAATTTTTATAATCACCATAATAATTACTATAAACAGTATAGAGTATAAAGTACAGGATTAATTTTATTCTGATCTGTTCGTAAGTTAGGCTTTAGACCTTACTGATTTTACTTAATAACAATATTTACAAGCTTATTGGGCACTACTATCTTTTTTACTATTTCCCTGCTGCCTATAAACTTTCTTACCTTCTCTGAGTTAAGTGCTTCTTTTTCCATTTCTTCAGGAGGCATATCAACAGGAAGGTCTTTTTTATCACGAAGTTTTCCGTTTACCTGGAAAATGATAGTCACAAGCTCCTCTTTTGCTACCTCTTCGTCGTACGTGGGCCATGAAACTCTATGAATGCTATCCTGTTTGCCCATCCTTGACCAGAGCTCTTCAGTAATGAACGGAACAATTGGTGATAACAAAACAAGAAGTTTCTCAGTTGACTCTTTTATTAAAAGAACGTTTTTCTTATCATCACTTACAGTATCATTATACTTATACATTAGATTTACAAGTTCCATAATCGCACTTATAGCAGTATTAAAGCTAAATCTATCTAAAACGTCCTGGGTTACTTTTTTGATGGTCTGGTGAAGTTTTCTATAAAGTTCTTTTTCAAGCTTGCCAAGTTCTCCATTCATAAACTGGTTTTTACAATCCAAAACTACACTTGTAGACTTGCATTTTTCTTCAATAGAATTTTTCTGAAGAAATTTAATATTCGCAACCACCAGCCTCCACAGCCTACCAAGAAATCTATAAGCTCCTTCAACCCCACTATCACTCCAGTCAACTATAGAATCAGCAGGACCTATGAACAGTATATAAAGCCTTAACGTATCTGCTCCATACTTGTTATAAATTTGAGAAGGATTCACTATATTCCCCTTAGACTTGGACATTTTCTGCCCACCAAGATTTACTACTCCATGAGGAAAATACTTGATAAACGGCTCCTTAAAATTTACAAGCCCCGCATCATACAACACTTTAGTGAAAAATCTGGCATATATAAGGTGCATGGTTGCGTGTTCTATGCCACCAATGTACTGGTCTACTGGCATCCAGTAGTCTACTTCAGACCTCTCAAAAGGAGCTTTCTCATAATGAGGGCTACAGTACCTCAAGAAATACCAGGAGGAGCAAACAAATGTATCCATCGTATCAGTTTCTCTTTTTGCTTTTTGCCCACACTCAGGACATATAGTATTTACAAACTCCTCGCTATAAGAAAGAGGAGACATACCTGTAGGCCTGAAATCCACGTTGTAAGGGAGAAGGACTGGCAAATCTTTTTCTGGCACAGGAACTGTTCCACAGTTATCACAATAAATAATAGGGATAGGTGCTCCCCAGTATCTTTGTCTGGAAATAAGCCAATCTTTTAGTTTGTAATTTATAGTAAATTTTCCTAAATTATTTTCCTCCAGATAAGAAACTATTTTTTTTCTCCCCTCTACAGAGTTAATCCCATTAAAAATACCGGAATTTATCATTATCCCTTCATCCACATAAGCCTTTGCAAGTTTTTCATGTTCCTTTCCGTCAGGGGAAATAACCTCTCTTACAGGAATATTGTATTTTTGAGCAAATTCGAAGTCTCTTTCATCGTGTGCAGGGACAGCCATTATTGCACCTGTCCCATATTCCAGCAAGACATAATTTGCAATCCAGACAGGAACCTTTTCACCATTTAATGGATTAATAACGTACCTTCCTGTAAAGCACCCGATCTTTTCTACCTCAGTAGAACTTCTCTCTATATCACTTTGTTTTAGAATTATTTCCTTGACTCTCTCAACTTCTTTGCGATAATCACTATCTTTTACAATTTCGTCTACAAGTGGGTGTTCAGGGGCAATAATGAAGAAAGTAACTCCATACAGGGTATCAGGCCTGGTCGTAAAGATAGGAATAACAATATCTTTACTATCATCCAAAAGTCTGAAGTTAACAATGGCTCCCTCACTTCTCCCTATCCAGTTTCTCTGTATGGTGAGTACTCTTTCAGGCCATCCTCCCTCTAGAAGTTTCATATCATCCAGGAGCCTCTGGGCGTATTCAGTAATCTTAAAAAACCACTGAGCAAGAACCTTCTTGGTTACCTCACTGTCACAGCGCTCACACCTTCCTGAAATAACCTGCTCATTAGCCAGAACTGTCTGGCAGGAGTTACACCAGTTAACTTTCGCCCTCTTTTTCTCGGCAAGCCCCATTTTATAAAAAAGCAAGAAAAACCACTGAGTCCATTTATAATAATCCGGCTCACACGTGATAATCTCATCAGCAAACTCATAGCTCATGCCCATTCTCTTAAGAGCTTTTCGCATCTTATTTATATTTGCCATTGTGCTGTCTTTGGGATGAATTCCACTCTTGATAGCCGCATTCTCTGCAGGAAGACCAAAAGCGTCGTAGCCAATTGGATGAAGAACATTATAGCCCTTTCTTGCAAGAACTCTTGCAACTACATCACCAATAGTGTAATTTCGAGCATGGCCCATGTGAGGCTCACCGGAAGGATATGGAAACATTTCTAAAACATAATATTTGGGCTTACTTCTGTCAGATTTCAAGGAATATACTCCAGTTTTCTCCCATACCCTGGCCCACTTCTCTTCTATCTCTTTGGCATTGTAGCTTTCATCTGATTGAAACTCTTCTTTTTTCCTTTCCATCCTATCCATTCTCCACCCGTTCCGTTTTCTTTGTCTAATTGAAGTTTCAAACTGAAGTTTCAAACCTTTCCTACTCCCACTCTATTACTCTCACTCCTACCCTATTACTCTCAATCTCACTCTATTACTCCCACTCTATTACATCTGAATCTCTCCAGAGCCTTTCAAGATCGTAATAATCCCTGTATTCATCAGTAAAGATATGGATCACAAAATCATCGTAATCCAACAAAACCCAGTTCCCTTCACTCTGACCACTAACATTTATAGGAAGTAGATTAGCCTCCTTCAAATTTTTCCTTATTTCTTCTTCGAGGGTCCTCGTAAGTCGGGTATTTTTTGCGCTCAAAATTATAAAATAATCAGTAATTACCAATCTTTTACCAACATCCAGAATCTTAATGTAGCTTGCCTTCTTTTTATCAGCAAGCCTGGCAATAAACTTTACTATATCTATAGATTTTTTCATATTCTTAAGATTTAGATCTAAATCTTTGTTTATTTTCTTGCTCCTCCTTTCTGGTAATAAGTTTATACCTTAATATAATCTATTAACTTAATAATCCAGTAACTTAATAGTCTTCATAAAATCTGGAAAATTCTTACAGTGTCTTTATAATTCCCTCTGACCTTATTTATTTGTATAGTCTTTTCCAACAATTATACTTATGTCCACATTGTCAGGGTTTTCTTGCGAACTCTTTACAACTCCAACTCCTAAAAGCTCTTTTATCTGATTAGCAAGCTGGGAAACATTTTCATCCTGAGTAAAAACTATTATCTCTGTAGTAGTATAATTCCAGTTATCTGCATTTTTTGTTTCCACTACCTTTAAAACCTCTGTATCTTTATTAAAGTGATCTTCAATTATCTTCTGTACTGTTTTTGCAAGACCGGTAGTTCCTTCACCATTCAAGATATTTATCTTTACAACCTCACTGGCTACTTCTTCCTTCTGTTCCCCCTGCGACTCCAGAGAGGCAAGCGATGCCTCGTAATTATAATCTTGCCCCAGAATTATAACAATGTCAGCTCCACTTTGGACTTCTCCTGTAGTTATGCTTCCTACCCTCAATATACTTTTCACTTGTTCTGCAGCTTTCATCAAGCTACTTTCAGAAGAGCTCACAACAATCTTTGTAGTGGCATAATCAAAGTTATCTGCGTTTCTAACATCCACTATATTAAACTTGACGGTCCCATCATCATATTTCAAGCCACTAAAAAGTTCAGAGACTTTCTTGGCTATTCCCTGGACTCCCATCCCATTCAAGATTACAAGATTTACAGGTTCTACCTTTTCCGCTATTCCCTCCTGAGGAACAGACTCCCCAAAAATTTCAGACACCATTGAAACATCAGGAACATAAAAGAGCTCTCCTTCTAACTCGACAGGGGTTACACTTAAAACATAAACCTTGCTATTCTCCGGCTTTAGTTCAGCAAAGGTGGAAATTACCTTTGGCAACTCGTCTTCCACTCCAAGGTTAGTATCAATGTAATCTTTAATAAGCTTAAGGTTGGACGCCAGAACATCCTGATTTTCGCCTGAAATTTTCTTTATCAAGTTCTCAATTACTGTTTTCTGTTTTTTCATATTTTCTGTAGAAGTCTCGCTTCCAAGATTACCAAAATACTCGAGAATACCACTCGTGGTAATGCCATCTATCGTGTTTTCTCCACTTCCAAGCTCCAGTTTTGAACCATCTTCTCTTTCTACACTTATTGCCTCATCAATGTACAAATCCAGTCCACCCAGTTTATCCACAGTATTTACTACATCAAAAAGTAAATAATGGTCTATCTCTATGCCAAGACCATTTTCTAAAGTGAGGCTTAGCAAATCCATTCCCCCATAACTTACAGATTTATCTATGCTCTCAAGTCCAAATCCAGGAATTTCCATCAATGTCTTTATTGGAACACATAAACATACAAGTTCATCTCTGGTACTGTTGTAACGAGACACCATGATCGAATTTATTTTAGGCTCCAAAAGATTTCCGCTTGCACCTGCAATAACCACACTTATATCCTGATCCAGCTCCAGAGTCTCAGGTATTTTTATACCCTCTTCTTCCGTGGTAGCCACTTCTTCGGGAGCTTGTCTATCCTTAAAGTATTTGTTATATACCCACACTCCACCCCATGCAATCGAAGCTAGAATCAGAAGCACAAAAAACGTGGAAAACACCCTTTTTATTCTTCTTCGCCTTTGTCTTATCCTCCTTGTCCTGTAACCAGAGCCAGAATACCTGCTATCACTGTTGTCCTCGAATTCAAAATCTTCATCACTAAAAAAACTACTCTCTTCATCAAAATCCTCTTCCTCTTTCATGTCTTCTTCTTCCACATTTTCATCATCATAATCCTTATTTTTTGGAGACATTTATAACACCCCCACAAATATTATTCCAAATCTTACTCGTATCGGGATGTAGTAGCTTATTTTCCTTTATAACATAAATTATGGTATTTTTGTAAACTTCAGCCAAACAAAGATTTATGTCCTTCAGAGAGAGTTTTCTCAATCTCTCAACCCCCTCATAATCTCTTGTTTCCTCTATTTTATCAGATATAAATAGAATTTTATCCTCAATACTCATATTGCAATAACCAATGGTATGATACTTAATAGCTTTTAGAATTCTCTTATCCTGTATCCCGAAGTCCCTTGCAACCAGAAAATCACCAACTAACCCATGAAGAAGAGGAGGTAATTTAAGCTCAAACTCCCTGATTTTTAAATGATTGTTTCTGGCTACTTCTATTAGCTCCTCGTAACCAAACATTCTACCATAGTCATGAAGAAGACAGGATACATATAGCCTGTAGTGAGCTTTTTTATTCCTATCATCTATGTATAATAAAGAAAGCTTTTTAGAATAATTCAAAGTTCCTATAGTATGGTAATAAAGTTCAGGAGACATCGAAGTCTTAAGTTTCTCAGCAAGAGAAAAAATATAGTTTTTCTGCTCATTACATAGATTTAAATCATCTATAAAGTCCATTTTTCAAAATAAATTTACAAACACCCTCAGGAAGAAGATAATCTATTGGTCTTTGTTGTTTGATTCTTGCTCTTATGTCGGTAGATGAAATAGCAAGTGCAGGAACTTCCATCACGAATATCTTATCTTCTGTATCCAGAATCTTCTTCTTCAAACTTTCCAGTCTGCTTAAATCATACCCTGGCCTTGTAGCTGCAATAAACTTACAGAGTGTGAGTATCTCAGCTGTGTCTTTCCAGGTAAGTATCTCCAGTATTGCATCAGCTCCAGTAATAAAGTAAAGAGATACGTCCTCGGTATATATTTTCCTGAGTTCCCTAAGAGTGTCTATGGTATAGGATTTTCCTTTTCTGTCTATTTCTATCCTTGATACAAAAAACTTGCTATTTGAAGCAGTGGCTATAACAGTCATAAGATACCTGTGCTCAGCGCTTGCTATCTCTTCATCTGTTTTATGAGGTGGGTCACCAGTGGGGATAAATATAACCTTGTCCAGATTGAACTGGCTCAAGGCCTCCTGGGCAGTAACCAGATGGCCGTAATGTATCGGATTAAAAGTCCCTCCCATTATTCCAATTTTCTGCAGGGATTTTCTGGATTTTTCTATTTTGTCTTAAAACCTCCTCTTAGGTATGGTGTCGAAGATCTGGCAGTAAGAAAAGCTAAATTGCTTTATATTTTTGCATGAGTTACTCCCTTATATGACCACTCCCATAAACAATAAACTTATTGGTAGTAAGCTCTCTTAATCCCATTGGCCCTCGCCAGTGTAGTTTCTGGGTGCTTATTCCTATCTCTGCACCCATACCAAACTCTCCCCCGTCAGTGAATCTTGTAGAAGCATTAACATATACAGTCGATGAATCAATAGCTCTCGTGAAGAGAATGCAGTTTTCATAGCTAGAAGTAATTATAGCATCAGAATGGTGGGAACCATAATGATTTATATGATTTATAGCCTCTTTTATATCTTTTACAATCTTTACTGCCATTACCAGATCAAGATACTCCTCATACCAATCCTCCTCACTCGCATCCTCCAGTGAAGGACATATATTTCTAGCCAAAGGACACCCCTTTAGTCTTACCCCTTTCCCTTCGAGCTTTTCAAGCACAAAGGGCAGAATTTCTTCTGCTACATCCTGGTGGATAATTAACTTTTCAGCTGCATTACATACGCTGGGTCTCTGGGTTTTGGCATTTACTATTATGTTAGCTATAACTTCTTTATTCATATTTTCAAGGTGGTTATCCACGTATATGTGACAGTTGCCGATGCCAGTTTCAATTACTGGAACCTTGGAATTTTCAATCACACTGTCTATGAGACTTTTTCCGCCTCGGGGTATCAATACATCTACATATTCCCTAAGTTGCATAAGCTTTATGGCATCTTCTTTTTCTACAGTAGGAATAATCTGAATTATATCAGGTGGAAAGCCGTTTTTCTCAAGAGCGTCCCTCATTATATCCACAAGTTTTTTATTGGTATTTATAGCATGGGAACTGCCTCTTAAAATGACGCAATTCCCTGACTTAAGGCATAAAACCGAAGCATCCACAGTAACATTTGGTCTTGCTTCATAGATTATACCCACAACCCCAAGCGGAACCCTTACATTAGTAAGAATAAGACCATTCGGGAGATTATAGCCAAAAATAACTTCACCAACCGGGTCGGTAAATTCTATCACCTGATTTATACTTTGAGCAATTTTCTCTATCCTATTCTCATCCAGACGAAGTCTGTCAAGCAGGCTTTCAGATATACCTTCCTTCTTTGATTTTATAAGGTCCTTTTTATTCTCCTGTATTATTTGTGCACTTTTAAACACAAGCTCTTCTGAAATACTTTTAAGAACCCTGTTTTTTTCTGCAGTTTTTGCCTCAGAAATAAAATAAGTACATGCTTTAGCCTTTTTTGCAATATCTAAAACTATATCCATTTACACTCCATACTCTTATATTTTTTACACCCCATACTCTTATATTCATGTATTCTGATACATTTCTGGCTTTCATTC
>JACIXO010000010.1:0-2452 GCA_014360385.1 Actinomycetota bacterium
AAGGAAACTGAGCCCGGGCCATCAGAGGAAAGTGAAAAAAAGCCTCTCAAGAGCCGTCCAGAGCAAGACGAGCAGGACAACATAATCGAGGTAAAGTCACCTATTGTCGGAATTTTTTACAGAGCACCAAGCCCGGATGCTCCCCCTTTCGTTAAGGTAGGAGATAAGGTAAAAAAAGGAGACGTTTTGTGCATTATAGAGGCCATGAAGTTAATGAATAAAATAACTTCTGACTATGATGGCGAAATAAAGGAAATTCTGGTACAAAACGAAGAACCTGTGGAATTCAATCAGACTCTCATGACCATAAAGATAGAAGAGTAAGGATAGAAGAGCAAAGATAGAAGAGAGCTGGATAGTCAAAGCTTAAAAAAGCTAGAAAGTTATATTCTACAACACCTAAACTTGCATAGTTTGTAATACCTAAAATAAACTTACAAAAACTAAAAATAGATATGGAACATGTTTAATAGGATACTCATAGCAAACAGAGGTGAAATCGCTATAAGGATAATAAGAGGGTGTAAGGAACTTGGAATCCAAACTGTATCCATATATTCGACTGCAGACAAAAACAGCCTACACGTAAAGCTTTCCGACAAAAGCGTTTGTATCGGCCCCCCGCCTCCCAAAAAAAGCTATCTTAATATGGATAACATTATAAGCGCCGCTATCATAAATAAATGTGACGCAATCCACCCGGGCTATGGGTTCCTGGCCGAAAATCCATTATTTGAAGAAAAGTGCAGAGAAAATAACATAGTATTCATAGGTCCTCCAGCAAGAGTTATATCAATCGCTGGCAACAAATCAAAAGCTATAGAAATAATGGCAAGAAACAAAATTCCTACTATTGCCGGATCCAATGGACCTGTTAAAGACTTAAGAGATGCAATAAAGATATCAAGAAAAATTGGCTACCCCGTTATAATAAAAGCCTCGTATGGTGGAGGCGGTAAGGGGATGAGAATATGTGAAAATGAAAAAGACCTGGTTTCTTCCTTTGACATAGCCAGATCAGAATCACACTCTTCTTTCGGTATTGATGAAGTTTACCTGGAAAAATACATTCACCAGCCAAGGCATATAGAATTTCAAATAATCTCAGACAACTTTGGAAATATAGCATGTATAGGTGAACGTGAATGTTCAATACAACGAAGACATCAAAAATTAATAGAAGAAGCACCAGCAATCAACCTCTCTCAGAAAACAAGGAATAGAATGATGGAATCTGCTATAAAAGCAGCACAGGTTATTGATTATAAGAACGTAGGAACTATTGAATTTCTGGTTGACCAGGACGAAAACTTCTACTTTATGGAAATTAACACTCGTATCCAGGTAGAACATCCAGTAACTGAAGAAGTTACAGGGATAGACCTGGTAAAAGAACAAATCAAGATAGCTTCCGGGGAAAAAATAACTCATTTATCAAGATGTAATAACTCTGCTTTCGGCCATGCTATTGAATTCAGAGTAAATGCAGAAGATCCTGACAATAACTTTGTACCCTGCCCCGGGAAAATAATAGACTACTTCCTACCAGGAGGTCCAGGAATAAGAGTTGACACCCACATACATTCGAACTTTGAAATATCACCTTTCTATGACTCTCTCATAGCTAAACTAATTGTATGGGGAAATGACAGAAAAGAAGCACTTGATAGAGCAGCTCGGGCGTTAAATGAATTTATAATAGAGGGAATAAAAACTACTATTCCTTTCTACCAGAAAATCCTGACAAATCAGAATTTCAGACTGGGAAAAATTCATACCCATTTCATAGAAGAAGAAATGGGAGTTTGATCCTTATATCTCACCAAATCACTTCAGCCATAAAAGATTTACCACACATTATTTTTGTAGTGGTAAATCTTTTATGGCTGCTAATATAACCAATAGGCCCTAATAACTGTACTAATAACTGTAAATTTCCACAAGTAGACCTTCTTTGTCTCTTAGATAAAGAGTATCATGGTCATTATTCCATATCGGTTCATTACTATTCCAGTAAAATTTACCATCACAATCTTTGCCATTACCGGAAAAAAGATAAATGCAAGAGCCTTCTTTCAACTTAAAATTACTAAATTTGTATATATTCGTTGAACTATCCTTTACTGTCCAACCTCTAATATTAATATCGTTTTCACTTTCATTTCTTATTATTACATATTCACCGTTCAAATTATTTCTGTCATCTCCATTAGCATCGTAATTTAAATTAATGGATATTTCGCTAACTATTGACCTTTTCCATAAGCCAATCTCATTTTCCCTTGCAAATCTTTCTGCTTCGACAAAAATGTCAGTATATTTAATATCAGGAGGACACGTATAACTGCAAGCAAATCCTCTTTTTAACATCTCAAGATTAACAAAAAGGTTATCTACATATACATATCTTAATAACCTTCCATACTTATCTCTATCAGTAATATCCTTCTCC
>JACIXO010000010.1:2461-11883 GCA_014360385.1 Actinomycetota bacterium
TTCAAAACAAGCAACTCAAGCATCTTCTTTGCCTCGTCGTGAAAATAGCTACCATATTCTGGAGCATTAATTCCTAGTAATCTTATTCTTTGATTATTCGAAAGAATAAATGTATCACCGTCTATTACTTCCTTTACAACAAATGAATTATTTTCCTTTTCCGAATTAGTTACTCCTAAATCCCTATTTCGAGTAGATGTCTCTGTATAATTATTTGTCTCAGTGTATTCCTGTGCATATAGCTTGTCATCTATACTTTTATTATCAACTTCATAATATGGTTCGTAAAAAATCACACACCCAGGAAAACCAATTGCCATGAGAACTGCTGTAAACACCAGAAATGTTTTGTTAAATCTTCTCATCTTTCGTCAGACTTTCATTTTCTCTTATCAAATTAGAAAATTTCTTCTTTGAACTGTTTCTAATTCTTTTTTCAACCATATAAAACGAACCCTTCTTATATTTATCCATATTCTCAATCTCCTCTTTTATCTTTCTTCTTACTCTTCTTAACTCAGCACCAAATTCTCTAACAGATTTTCTATAAATGTTATTCTTAAAAACAACCTTTTGCTGAGAATAATCAGAAGTCACAATAAAAACTTTATCGTAAGTGATCCTAGTGTTTGCCAGCTTTTCAATAACTGCATCAGCACTTCCCCGGTCCCTGGAGTAAATAATGATTACACCATTTTCTTTTTCCATGACTCTGGTAGCATTCTTATCATCTTCCCCATCAAAAACCACGATAAGGTCAGAACCACTATAATGTCCGTATTCTCCCAGCTCTCTTACCAACTTTTCTTTCAAAATAAGAATTCTTTCACCAGTTGGGTTATCTAAATTGAAGTAGTTAAATATAAAGTTGTATCCATCGATAATAATAAGTTCCTTCACAAACTTACTCCTTTAACACAAAATATTCTTGTTTGTTATTCCTTTTCTCTTACCTTCCATATAGTGCCTTCTCTTCTATCTTCAAGTATGATACCTTTTTCATATAATTCATCTCTTATTTCATCTGCCAGTTTAAAATCTTTGTTCTTTCTTGCTTCCTGCCTTAACCTTATCAGCCTCTCTATTTCCTCCCTGTCAATATCCTTACTATCTCCAGTTCTGGATGTTATTTTCATGATCTCCTCCTCAAAGTCAAAACCAAAGATAACACCCAATTCATTTATCATATTATAAACTCTTTCGAGGGTTTTACTCATAGAGTCTGCCATAACAAAATCAGCACTTTGAATGATGCTATTTACCTTTTTAACAAGTTCAAAAAGATGGCTTAATGCCTTAGCAGAGTTAAAATCATCATTCATGGATTCAACAAAGTCATTGTGACACTTATCTAACATGCTATCTATCTCTGAATCTGCCCTTGCACTACTATGCTCTTGAAACATGTGTAAAGTTCTAGACTTTTGTTTATAGCTTTCTATTAAAAACCTTATATTTACAAGTGTATTTATTAACCTTTCAAGTGCTTTCCTGGATTCCTCTAACTTCTCTTCATTGAACTCCAGAGGGCTTCTGTAATGAGTGGTTAACATATACATTTTTATCACATTATGAGAATAACTCTTAAGCAGGTTTCTCAATATCCAGTTTTCTTCGAGGCCAGCAGACTTTGACATCTTTTCCTCTCTGACCTCTATCATTCCATTATGCATCCAGTACTTAACAAAAGCACCTTTACCTGGGAAGGCAGCCTCTGCTTGCGCGATTTCATTTTCATGATGAGGAAAAATCAAATCCATACCTCCACCATGAATATCTATACCATGACCCAGATACTTAGTTGCCATTGCAGTGCATTCTATATGCCAGCCAGGTCTCCCCTTCCCCCAGGGACTATTCCAGTAAGGCTCTCCTGGTTTTGCACTCTTCCACAAAGCAAAATCTACTTTGTCCTTCTTCCCAAAAATATCACCCTCTTGACTCTCCATTTCTTCTATATTCTGGCCCGAAAGCTTGCCATAATTTCTATCAAACTTTCTAACATCAAAAAAAACATTACCTCCTGCAACGTATCCATAGCCATTTTCTATTATCCTCTGGATTATATTTATGATATCTTCAATCATTTCAGAAGCCAGAGGCATTCTGGTAAAACTTGACACCTTTAAACTTTTTATGTCTTCGGTAAAAGCTTTTATGTATTTTGAAGCTACAGTCTTAAAATCAACATTTTCCTCGTTGGCTTTTCTAATTATTTTATCATCAATATCTGTCACATTCTGAACATATATAACCTCATAACCCAGATACTCCAGATAATTTCTGACCATGTTAAATACAATAACAGGTCTTGCATTTCCAATGGATATATAATTATAGACAGTAGGTCCACATACATACATCCTGACCTTGTCCTTCATTACTGGTCTGAATGTTTCTTTTTTTCTTGTAAGCGTATTATATATTTTTAGCATTACTTTCCTTTCTCCTCGACTTCATCGTCCCCTCTATTTGAAATAGACTTTTCCAGTTCCAGTTCTTTTAACTTTTGTTCTAGCTGACTTAACCTTCTTACTTCTCTCTCCAGAAATTCTATCCGGGCACAGCAGTCACTTAAAAGCTCACTTATTGGATCAGGCAAATTCATTCTGTGAAATTCATCAGAGAGCACCTTCTCTCCTTTTATTTTTACAATTCTACCCGGGACACCAACTACTGTACAATCATCAGGAACAGACTTCACAACTACCGCACCTGAGCCTATTACTACGTTATTTCCTATAGTTATAGAACCAAGAACCTTAGCTCCCGCAGAAATTACTACATTATTTCCTATAGTGGGGTGCCTTTTACCTCTTTCCTTGCCTGTCCCTCCCAACGTTACTCCCTGATACAGTGTTACATCATCACCTATCTCAGTAGTTTCTCCAATCACTACTCCCATGCCATGGTCTATAAAAAGTCTCTTACCAATCTTAGCAGCCGGGTGAATTTCTATTCCGGTTAAAAACCTATTTATATGAGAAATAAGTCTGGGAATGAAAGGAACTTTATGCCTGTAAAGCCAGTGAGCAAATCTATGTATCAGAACTGCATGGATGCCAGAATAGGTAAACAAAATCTCCAAAGTACTAACCGCAGCAGGATCTCGCTCCTTAGCTATCTTTATCTGTTCTTTTAGATATGCAATAAGCCCCATGTAAAAAACACCCTCTCCCTTAATTAATTACACAACCAGCCACATAATTGTCTTAAGAATAATAACCTTAAAAAACAATCAGCCGTCAAAGATTATTCAAATAGGTAAGTGTCTGCTCTACCCTTTTTATACAATCCTCTATTCCTAATATAGCTATAACTTTTGGTAACTCAGGTCCATGAGTTTTTCCTGTGATCGAAGCTCTTATGGGCATGTATAAAGCTTTCCCTTTTATTTTATCGTTTTTTAGCTCATCCGCCACTGATTTTATAATGTTCTTGCCTTCTTCCTCTGTCAAATCAACACTTTTGTCTCCAGCCAGAGAACTTAATTTCCTCTTAAGGAGGTCCATAAATTTGACTACGACTTTTAAAGATGATTCAGCTTTTAAAACTTCAGTTGCACTATCTTCGTAAGAGTCTATTTTATCTGAAAAAAAATCTCTAACCCGATCAGGAAATTCACCCAGAACCTTTAAGTTATCCTTGAAAGCATCAATACATTTTTTAATCTTTGCAATCACTTTCTCATTCTCCAACTCTTTTTCTCCTATAATTCCACTCTTTATTAGAAATGGGGTGCATAACTCAAAAAGTTCCTCACATGTCTTCTTTCTTATATATATTCCATTTATCCAGTTTAACTTGTCTATATCAAAAATAGCAGGACTCTTCGAGATGTCTTGAAATCTAAACTCGTCTACAACGTCTTGTAAGGCAAAGATTTCCTCCTCACCCATCGGATTCCAGGAAAGTATTGAGAGATAATTAACTATTGCTTCACTTAAGTAACCCATCTCTCTAAACTCCGAAATTGTTGTAGCACCATGCCTTTTACTCAACTTGGAGCCATCCCTGGCAAGTATCATGGAAAAATGTGCAAAATAAGGAATTTTATATCCGAGAGCCTTGAAAAGAAGCAACTGGCGTGCTGTATTTGTAATGTGATCCTCACCTCTTAATACATGAGTTATTTTCATGTCACTATCGTCCACTACAACTGCAAAGTTGTAAGAAGGGGTTCCATCAGATTTAATAATTATGAAGTCACCAAAAGCCTCGGGACTAAATCTTATAACCCCTCTTATTAAATCGTTAAATTCTATATCCCCTATCCTCTCTTCATTCTCAACCACAAATCTTATAACAAACTTCTGCTTTTGCTCTAATTTCTTTTTAATTTCCTCCTGGGTTAGATATCTGCATTTACCATCATACTTTGGTACCTTACCCTGCCTCAAAAGAGTATCTCTCAAATCCGACAAACGCTGGGGGCTGCAGAAACACCTGTAAGCCTTTCTCTCTTCCAATAATCTTTCTGCAACCTTCTGGTAGATTCCAATCCTTTCACTTTGACGATAAAACTCATCCCATCCAATACCTAACCATTTGAGGTCTTCAATTATTAAGGCCTCATATTCTCTGGTAGATCTTTTAATATCAGTATCTTCTATCCTGAGAATTAATTTGCCCCCCATACTTTTTGCTGCAATCCAGTTAAACAATGCAGTTCTTGCTGTTCCTATATGTAACCCTCCAGTAGGTGAAGGAGCAAAACGTAATCTCGGCACAGAATTTAATGAAGCCATTTCCTGCTTATATAACATCTAATTTAAACATCTAATTTACATATAATTTATTTTACGTAATTTACTCAATAGCTAACGAGAACTTGCTCGAAAGTTGTCCTTACAACCATAAACACTAGATTCTTTGAAAAAGATATAGACAACTATTAATAAATAAGGGAACACTAGAAAGCTAATATTACAACAAATACATCACAAGTCAAACCTATTCCAGAAGAACTACACTCTGAGCAGCGATACCCTCTTCTCTTCCGCAAAATCCCAATCCCTCAGTAGTGGTGGCCTTAATATTAACTACTTTTTCATCTATACCCAAAATCTGAGCTATATTCCTCTTCATAAGGGGAATGTAGGAGGATACTTTTGGTTTCTCCATAATAAGTATGCTGTCTATATTGATTATAGAAAATCCTTCACCTTCCATCTTTTTTCTTACTTCTTTAAGCAAGATCAGGCTCGAAATACCCTTATATTTCGCATCATTGTCAGGGAAATGGATTCCTATATCCCCCAGGCCACATGCTCCAAGGAGAGCGTCCATTATACTATGAACCAAAACATCACCATCAGAATATCCAATCAAACCTCTGGAATAGCTAATTTCCACTCCACCTAATACAAGTTTCCTGTTTTCCCCCAACGGATGAACATCATAACCTATTCCTACTCTCACACCAATCCTTTCCCTATGTTTGTTTTTGCCCTTTTCCCTTGTGATAATTTTTTAATGGTATTTTCCTCTATTACTTTTCCTATGAATTATTAGTTCCGCTAGAAACAAATCTATAGGAGTTGTAATTTTTATATTTTCATGACTTCCCCTCACAACTTTGATTTTCCAGCCCATTCTTTCTACCAGACTTGCGTCATCAGTCCCAATAAAATTATCTTCCAGAGCTTTCTTGTGAGATTCCAGAATTGCTCTGTAGAAAAATGTTTGCGGAGTTTGAGCATGCCACACATTTTCTCTTGGTATGGTGCATTTTATTTCCCCATTCTTATCTACTTCCTTTATAGTCTCATAGGCAGGAGAGGCTATTATAACACCCATAACATCAGGATCTTTTCTGTTTTCCTCCAGAAGCCTTTCTATCAAAAAGTCCACCTCAGAAGTGGTAATAAGAGGCCTTACGCCATCATGGATAGAGACTATCTCACAATCACATGGGAGCTCACAAAGAGCATTATAAACAGATGCCTGTCTAGTTTCTCCTCCTGGAATTAATTTCTTTACTTTGCTGAAACGATATTTTTCTACCACATTTTTCTTACAAAAATCCAGATAATTAAGAGGAACCGTTACGTATATTTCTTCAATTTTGGAGGAATTTTGAAAAGCAGTAAGTGTATGGGCTAGAACAGGTTTATTGTAGAGACTCATGAATTGTTTGCTTATGTTCCCTTTTAATCGCGTACTTTTACCAGCAGCTGTAATTATTGCTACATTCATCAATATTTGTTAAACATCATCATTCGCTAAAACCATAATCACTATTATTAACCTTTTATTATTAATCTTTTATTAATCATTGTCACTACTAATCTTTGAAAAAACCATCCTGCCTGCAGGAGTCTGGAGAACTCCGGTAATCAGGACTTCTATTTCCCTCCCGACCAAGCTCTTGCCACCTTCTACAACTATCATAGTTCCATCACTTAGATATGCAACTCCTTGATCCTTCTCTTTCCCTTCTTTTACTATCTCAACATTGAGCTTTTCACCGGGAAGAACCATCATTTTAAGTGCAGTGGAAAGGTCATTTATATTTAATACATCTACACCCTTCAACCTGGCAACTTTACACAAATTCAAATCAGTAGTCAAAATTACTCCTTTTAATTCCCTGGCGAGTTTTATAATTTTGGAATCAACACTCTTTAGATCTGGATAATCTTTTTCCAGAATTTCAACATCTACCTTTTTGCTACCCTGGATTTTCTGTAAAGCATCGAGCCCTGACCTACCTCTCACCCTCTTAATACTATCTTCAGAATCAGCAATTTCCTGTAGTTCGCCTACTATAAAATTCGGTATTATAAATTTCCCTTCCAAAAATCCTGTTCCTACAATTTCAGAGATCCTTCCATCTATAATGCAGCTTGTATCTAGAATCTTTGGTCTCGCTATCTTATAATACTTTCCATTACCATCAAATGGAAATTCAAGCTGGTCATGCAATCTTCTATCTGTCCTTCTAAGGCCAAGGAGGCTTACAACTACACTTTTGTTATTAAGAGCTACAATAATACCTATATACGAAAATATTATAACTACTATTATTGGGAGAAAAGAACCAAGAAATGGAAGAAACCTCAAAGCTATTGAAATAAGTGAACCAATCACCAAACCAGCAAAAAGCCCTACCACGCCAACTACCAGGTTACTACCAGGGATTTTCCTCGCCCGCTCTCCGGCTGCCCGGATATTACTAACAATTCTTCTGCCAGCAAATCCGGCAACAAAATAACTTACAATCCCAAAAAGTATGAACCCGCCAATTTCTCCCACTAACAAAAAATTACCTTTAAGGTAATTTTCCCCAAAATAGCTTACAGCGTAATATCCTATCCCTCCGCCGATTACTGCAAATATTATCCTCAATATAATAAGATACATAATTATGATCACCTAAAATATAAATCTTATAAACCCACCTTCATATATAAAGCCAACTTATTATAATCAACTTATTATAAACTTATAAACTTATTTTCTGAGCCACCCCTCTTCTATTATTGTACAGCTCACTATATAGATAATACCCCGCGTATTTTTTAAGTCTATCATACAAAGACTTTGCCTTTGCTTTACCTATTCCGCTAACTTCAGAAAGCTCAACTATGTTCGCATCCAAAATATTTTTAAGAGTACCAAACTTATTTATTAGATTGTCAATTACCTGGTCAGGAAGCCTTCTTACTTCAGATATAACCCGGTATCCTCTTGGCCTTACACTGAACTCTTTGAGGTCTCCGTCAACATGATACCCAAGAATCCTGGCAATATTATTTAAATCAAGAAGCGCTTCCGTATTAAGTAAAACTATACTTTCTCTTATTTTTGATGGTTCAGTTTTATTATCAGAATGAACATAATCCTTTATAATCTTAATACTATCATCTACAACGTTACTCATGAGCTCTTCAAGTTGCATTCCAAGAAGTCTTCCATCAGTCCCCAGCTCATAAACAAATTTTCTTACTTCCTTTTCTGTTTTCTGAACTATAACAGATCTTTGAAGCACACTTGCAACATCAAAAAGAGTGACAATATCTTCAAGTTCTCTAACAGTTAAATTAAAAGTAAGATGGTCAAGGCCCTGTTTGAACTTTTCCAATGTTTGTAAAGCCTGGTTTGCTCTTGACAGCACCACTCGTGGTTCTTCAAGCATGTACTTTATGTTGCCTATATACAATGTAACTACATCTCTTTTTTGAGAAATGGATATGACAAGAGTATTAGTCTGTTTAGCCACTCTCTCCGCTGTTCTGTGTCGAGTACCAGTTTCCGAAGTAGGAATCTCAGGATTAGGGAAAAGATGAGTATTGGCATACAAAATTCTCTTAGCATCCGAGCTAAGAATTATTGCACCATCCATTTTTGCGAGTTCATAAAATTTGGCAGGAGAAAAGTTACATCCTATATAGAAACCTCCATTTACCAGTCTCAAAACCTCTTCAGAATCTCCAACTACAATAAGTCCTCCGGTTTTCCCCTGGAGAATATACTCTATTCCTGTCCTGAGCCCTGTTCCAGGTGCAACTCTCTTTAAAGAGTTAAGTAATATCTCCTCTTCCTTATCCATGATATGCATACTTTATAAGCACTAAAACAAAAAAGCTAATAATAACAATAATTAAAACTTAAGGAACATAAACTATATGAACAGTAAATAACCTTAAGAAACTAAACACCTGACAAAACATCCAAGAGATGCAGAAATAGTAAAAGTAGGTAAAAAACAATCACAAAAGCCTCATTAAAGTTCAATTAAATTACAATTCAATAATATAACTTATAACTAACCCTATTAGCATAATTCGACTGGCATTGGAAGCATTATTCAATAACTATTATTCAATTTATAACCAATTTAATTCATAATCAAACACAATCAAACCTTTAAAATACTGTCACTGGCTCTTTTTATTTCAAAGTTCATCTTGTCATCCTCAGCACTAACCACTATTTTCTGGCCAGGTCTAATCTCTCCACTTATAATCTTCTCAGAAAGTGGATCTTCAATGAGATTTTGAATACATCTCCTCATCGGTCGGGCACCCATTACAGGATCATAACCTTTCTTGAGTAAAAGCTCTTTTGCGCTATCCTTCAACTCAATCTCTAAACCCTGGAGGCTTAGCTGTTGCTGAATTCTGGAAATCATTAGATCTATGATTTGAAACACCTGGTCACGGGTTAGCTTATGAAATACTATGACTTCATCTACTCTATTTAAAAATTCAGGTTTAAAAGTCTTTTTCAACTCACCCATAACCTTATTCTTAATATCCTCGTACGACAAATCCTCGATATCAGCTTTCTTAAATCCCATTGGTGTACTTTTCTGTATTTCCCTTGCCCCAAGATTAGAAGTCATTATCACAACAGTATTCTTAAAATCTACCCTTCGCCCCTGAGAGTCAGTCAAATGACCGTCTTCAAAAATATGA
>JACIXO010000100.1 GCA_014360385.1 Actinomycetota bacterium
ATGTTCAGGGTGGAGCTTGATAATGGGCATAAGGTTCTGGCCCATATATCAGGCAAAATGAGGATGCATTATATAAAAATTTTGCCTGGCGACAGGGTAAGGGTTGAAATTTCACCATATGACTTAACTAGGGGAAGGATTGTTTACAGGAAGAAATAACTAAAAAGAGCTTAAAATAGCTAAAAGTAAGTAAGAAAGTGAGAGATTCAAGCATAAACGAAGGATATAGAGAGATAGGAACATATGAGAATAAAATATGTGAAAATAAAAGAAAAGATAGATTTGGAAAGAGCTTGTTTGGTATCCAGTATCTTAGTATCTAACATATAAAGTATGGAGTTAGATTTTAACGTATGGAGTTAGATTTGGGTGGTGATCATAATGAAAGTAAGACCATCAGTTAAAAAGATTTGTAATAGCTGTAGAATCATAAAAAGAGAAGGTAAAGTAATTGTCATATGTAAAAACCCTAGACACAAACAAAGACAGGGTTAGCAAGGAGGTTTGCTTAAGTGGTTAGAATTGCAGGAGTCGACATCCCGAACCATAAGCACATATCTATAGCTTTGACTCATATTTATGGTATTGGCAGGCCATTAGCAAGGAAAATATTGAACGAATTAGGTATTCCGGAAGACAGGAAAACTCAGGATTTGAGTGAAGATGAGATAATAAGGATCAGGGAATATATAGATAGTAACTTAAAAGTTGAAGGAGATCTCAGAAGAGAAGTCAGTCAGAACATTAAGAGACTTATTGAAATTAACTGTTATAGAGGAATAAGGCACAAAAGAGGTTTGCCAGTCAGAGGTCAGAGAACTCACACCAATGCAAGAACCCGAAAAGGTAGGAGAAGATCTGTGGGTATTAAGAAAAAGGCTAAGCAGACTGTTTAATATTTAATAATTGGTCTTTTTGGGGTTCTTTTTAATGAGTTATTCCACCTTTACCCGTGAAGGGGGTATCAGGACGAGTTTAGAAGGGATATAAAAGGTGTGTGCAAATGTGAAGTAAAGATGAGGTAAAGATGAAGTAAAGAGGAGGTAGTTATTGGCTAAGAAGGTAGTTGCAAGGAGACTTAAAAGAAGTGAAAGGAAAAATATTGCTTATGGTATTGCTCATATAAAGTCTACTTTTAACAATACTATAGTTAACATAACTGATCCTCTAGGGAATACTATCGCATGGTGTAGTGCAGGAATGGTCGGATTTAAGGGTTCGAGGAAAAGTACCCCGTTTGCTGCACAGGTTACAGCAACTACAGTGGCAAAGATGGCGCAGGAGCATGGAGTTAAAAGAGTTGATGTGAGAGTTAAAGGCGTTGGTTCTGGAAGAGAGACGGCAGTTAGATCGCTTCAAGCCGCAGGACTGGAAATTGGTAGCATTGTTGATGTAACTCCTGTTCCTCACAATGGTTGCAGGCCTCCCAAGAGGAGAAGGGTATGAGTAAGTATTATTTAACAATGACATAGTGATTTTGTGAAAGAGGTCCAAAGTATCGTATCTAAAAAAGTTTTTCGGAATAGAAGTTTTTCAAAAGGAGTTAAGAGTAAATGAGTATACCAAAAGAACCGGTCTGTAAAATATGTCGAAGAGAGAGACAGAAATTATTTTTGAAGGGTCAGAGGTGCTTTACTGACAAGTGCTCCTTTGAAAGGAAACCTTATCTACCTGGTCAAAGACCCAAAACAAGGTTAATTGAAACTGAGTTTTATGCTCAGCTAAGAGAAAAGCAAAAAGCTAAGAGATATTATGGAGTTTTGGAGCGACAGTTTAGAAACTATTATAAGAAAGCAGTTAGAAGAAGGGGAATAACTGGAGAGATTTTACTCCAACTTTTGGAGACAAGACTGGACAATGTAGTTTATTTAATGGGTTTTGCTATGTCCAGAGCACAAGCTAAACAGTTAATCTCGCATGGACATATAATGGTGGATGGCGAAAAAGTAGACATTCCTTCTTACCAGGTTAAAGAGGGCCAGGAGATCAGTGTAGCTCCGAAGAGTAGAGAGATTCTTCCTGTTCTGGAAGCGAAGGAAAGCGGGGGTAGTCTTACTCCACCTGCATGGCTTGAGGTTAATCTGGAGGAATTAAAGGGTAAAGTCCTCAGACTTCCGACGCGGGAAGAGATCAAAGCTCCTGTTGATGAGAGAATGATTGTGGAGCTTTATTCCAAGTAATCTAATTAGCCAGGTTTATAGCCCAGTTTAAATAGCTAATTAGTTCTTGCTGAATAATTGACTAAAACTTTAAAAATTTTAAAAAATTTATGGTCAATGAATTCAAATTTTTTAGAAAATAATGAATTATTCAGCATGAACTAATTAAGCAAATAAACGGTTAGATAATGAGATAATTTTTGGTATTATTTTTAAATTTACACTTTTGCAATTAGGGGGTAGATGCAAATTGCTAAGGATGCATAAGCCAACTGTGACTGTTAATTACATAAGTGATAATGAAAAGGAGTTCATTATTGAACCTCTAGAGAGAGGGTTTGCCCACACGTTGGGAAATTCCTTGAGGAGGGTTCTTCTCTCCTCGATCGAAGGAGCTGGAATAACCAGAATAAGGATTGAAAATGTAAAACATGAATTCTCTACGATAGATGGGTTAAAGGAAGATATTTTAGAGTTCATTGCCAATTTAAAAGGTGTAGTTTTTAGAATGGAAGGAGATACACCTGTAGTCCTGAAACTTAGAAAAGAGGGACCGGCTACCATTAGAGCCCAGGATATAGAAGTGCCTTCGGAGGTTGAGATAATAAACCCTGACGCTTACATAGCAACCCTTACTGAGAAGGGGAAAATTAATGCTGAAATGGTTCTGGAGAAAGACAAAGGCTACAGATCTTCTGAAGAGAATGTGAGGGAAGGTGAACCTATCGGAGTAATTCCAATCGACACCATATTTTCTCCTGTTAAAAGAGTAATGTTAAAGGTAGAAAACACTCGAGTTGGTCAGATGACCAACTTTGATAGACTTATCCTTTCTATCAAAACAAATGGGAGTGTAAAGCCTGAAGAAGCTTTAAGCCAGGCATCCAAGATTATAAATGACTATATGGCTCTTCTGGTGGATCTATCCAGTAACCCTAGCAGTAATAAAGATCCCATATTCGAAGAGACAGAAAAGAAAGCTGAGGAGAAAAAGTATCCTCCGATAGAAGAATTAGAGCTTTCTGTAAGAGCTTATAATTGCCTTAAAAGGGAGGGCATAGACACTGTAGACAAGCTCCTTCGTTACAGTGAAGAAGAGCTTCTCGATATAAGAAATTTTGGGCAGAAGTCTATAAATGAGGTTAAGGAGAAGTTAAAGGAATTAGGCTTATCCTTCAGGAAAAGTAAGAGTTCAGGAGAGGGCTAGAGATGGTTGTACCAAAAAAAGGAAGAAGACTGGGAGGAAGTAGCAGTCACCAGAAAGCTATTATGAAAAATCTTGCTATCTCTCTTTTCGAGAGTGGACGAATTGAAACAACTATAGCAAAGGCAAAAAGGCTTAAAGGCTTTGTTGATAAGTTAATAGGGATAGCAAAGAAAGAGAGTCTTTCCTCAAGGCGCCAGTGTTTCCGACTGCTCGGCAACTATGGAGCTGTTCAGAAGCTTTTTAATGATATTGCGCCTAATATGTATGATCGCTCAAGTGGTTTTACCAGAGTTATAAGATACAAGAATAGACTTGGCGACGGAGCAGAGATAGCTGTAGTCGAGCTAATAAATTACAAGCCACAGAAAAAATAAGAACTGATGAATAACTACATGGCTGTTTTAGAGTATGATGGAACTTGCTATTTTGGATTCCAAATACAGCCTGGAGTTAAGACTATTGAGGGAGAGCTAGTAAAAGCTATTTCTACATTGCTAAGAGAAAATGTAGAAATAAGTTATGCAGGAAGAACTGATGCGGGTGTACATGCTACACACCAGGTTATAAATTTCAAAGTTGATAAAGATCTAAACCTTTATGAATTTAAATGGAGACTCAACAGTATCTTACCTGAGGATATAGTGGTTAAGGAAATTAGTAGAGTTGACAGTGTCTTTGATGCGAGAAAAAGTGCGAAATGGAGAGAATATAGCTATTTAGTAGTAAATGGTAATTATCAGAGTGTTTTTCTCAAAAGGTACAGCATACTGGTAGTTAAGGATCTGGATTTAAGATTAATGAGAAAAGCAGCAAAGATGCTTGTAGGGGAGAAAGATTTTAAGTCATTTTGTAGTTCTGAGAGTAAAGATGGGAATACAGTGAGAAAAATACGTAGTTTCACTGTTGATAAACTTAAGGATAATTTACTCGTCTTTAAAGTAGTTGCTAATTCTTTCTTACAACATATGGTTAGAATTATGGTGGGAACAATTCTGGAGATAGGAATCGGAAAAAGAGACCTTACAAGTTTAAAAACTGCTCTTAATGGGAAAGATAGAAAGTTAGCAGGCAAGACAGCCCCTGCTAAAGGACTTTTTTTAACCAATGTAGTATACTAAAGATTTTAATGCTGGTAAGGTACTGGTGAGGTTAGGATTCTTTTAAGACTGGGTTCTCGCCTTTTAGTGAATAACTGGAGGTGTTATGAATAGAATGGAATCGAAAACTTTTAGTCTGAGAAAAGAAGATGTTGAAAGAAAGTGGTTCTTAGTCGATGCCAGGGGAAAAACTCTTGGTAGACTCTCTTCAGAGATAGCCAAGATTTTAAGGGGAAAGCACAAGCCAGTGTTTACTCCACATGTTGATTGTGGCGATTATGTGGTGGTTATAAATGCGGAAAAGATAAAAGTCACCGGGGATAAGATGGAGAAAAAGGAGTACTTCAGGCATTCTGGTTACGTTGGCAATTACAAGATAATAAAGCTTAGAGAGTTATTGCAGAAGTCACCTACACTGGTTTTGAGAGAAGCTGTGAAGGGAATGCTTCCCCACAATATTTTGGGAAGAAAGATGATAAAGAAGTTAAAAATCTATGCTGGAGAGGAGCATCCTCATAAGGCCCAGAAGTTAGAAAAAATTGAGATAGATGCATGAGTAGGTAGTTATGGTATCGGGGGCTGAAGATAGCTCATAGATATGTGAATGGCGCATAGCTCATTAGGGTATATGGTATAAGAAAGAGGAACAGTATAGGGAAGAGGAGAGAGACGAGTTGGCAGAGAAAGTTTTATATTATGCTACGGGAAAAAGAAAAGAAGCTGTTGCAAAGGTATGGTTAACTCCTGGTGAGGGTAAAATAATTGTAAACGGAAAGGATTTCAGAGAATATTTTGGAAGGGATTCTCTAACTACTATGATTCTTGAACCCCTTAAACTCACCGGGGTTGATAGCTCCTATGATGTGATTGCTACACTTAAGGGCGGAGGGGTTTCCGGACAGGCAGGAGCATTAAGACATGGCATCTCCAGGGCACTTGTTGAGATAAATAAGGAGTTCCGGCTCCTGCTTAAGAAGGAGGGATTTCTTACTAGAGATTCTCGTGAGAAAGAGAGAAAGAAATACGGCCTCAAGAAGGCAAGAAAGAGACCTCAATATTCAAAGAGATAATTTCCTCTTTAATGAAATATCCTTGTTTGGAAATTAATCTTGGCAAAATTGCCAATAATTGCA
>JACIXO010000101.1 GCA_014360385.1 Actinomycetota bacterium
ATTCATCACACCTTCATGTTTTGAATGTAACTTTTTACAAGGGTGGGAGGGGGCAGACTTATGAATATCAAAGTCAAAGATGATTTTAGCTTTAAGGGTTGGAACAAATGCATTTATCTTACGAATGATAAGATTGAGGTTGTTGTAACTACAGAAGTAGGTCCAAGAATAATACGCTTTGGATTTACTGGTGGACAGAATTTGTTTGGGGAAATTAAAGAACAGCTTGGAAAGAGCGGTGGTGATGAGTGGAGAATATATGGAGGTCACAGGCTCTGGCATGCTCCTGAAGCAAATCCCAGAACTTATTATCCGGATAACGAACCTGTTGAATATGAGATAAAGAGGAATAACATAAGACTTATTCAGAATGTAGAAAGTACCACCGGGATACAAAAGGAGATGGAAATAAGATTGGGTGCTGATAGTTCTGAGGTAGTGGTGTTGCATAGAATTAACAACAAGACATTATGGGACATAGAGCTTGCACCGTGGGCAATTTCAGTTATGAATCTTGGAGGCCGGGCAATAATACCACAGGAACCTTTTCAATCATGGGACGAACGCCTTACTCCGGTAAGACCTCTGGTATTATGGGGTTACACTGACATGAGTGATCCTAGATGGATATGGGGGAAGAAATATATTCAATTAAGACAGGATCCAGATTTAAAAACTAGGCAGAAAATAGGTGTATTGAATACCCTTGGTTGGGTTGCTTATTACCTTAAAGGTGAGCTTTTTGTAAAAAGATATGATTATGATAAAAATGCTCAATATCCAGACTTTGGTGTTAATACTGAGGTTTATACTGATTCTGACATATTGGAAGTAGAAACTCTGGGGAAACTTGAAAAGATTCCTCCTGGCGGGTTTGTGGAGCATATTGAAAGGTGGTTTTTGTTTAAAGTTGAGCTCGATGAAACCGAGGAATCTATTGATGAAAATGTTCTCCCGCTGATTAAGTCCTGTTATCCTGCTAATTAGTGTGTCTTAGGAGAATAAGTATTTAATTTAAGTGAGCTACAAAATTGAAGACCAAAGATAAACTTGGACGAGAGCTTATAAAGGGTCAAAGTCTTATAAAACTTAGAAATGTCATTCTTTTTAGTCTTGGACCTGTTATAGTTACTGGAATTGTCTGTTTTTTTATTCTCGATAGAACAGTTTTCTGGGGGGTAGTGTTTGGTGAAGCAATATCTTTTTTACTTTTTGTTACAACTCTTATATCCTACTATTACTGTTATATGCTGAAAAGTAGGGAGGCTTCCAGGCGTAGCATTCTAAGATTCATTTTAGGTATTTTCTTTGGAAAGATTATTTTTGTAGGTATAGTCTTTTATGTACTTACTAAGTTTGATTTCCTAAGTCTTTTATCTCTTATAGTTTCGTTTCTTTTGCTCTTTACTGTTTTTCTCAATTTGGTAATATTCTTAACTTATAAAAAAATATTGTTTCGTTAGTGAGACAATTTCTTTTATATTTTTATATTTTTCTAGTATTTATGCTTGGATGTTTAGCGGTTTTAGCATAATTCTCTAGCATAATTTTTGGTTCATAATTTTTAGTGTTATAAACTTTGTTTTTTCTTTAACTTATGGCTGGAGGTTTATAGTAAAGTAGGAATATTTTTAAAAAGTGGTCGGGAGAATACTTTGAAAATATTAGAACATTTTTATTTAAAAACTATATATCCCCTCAAGATCTTTGGGATTGACATATCAATTACCAATCTTACCCTTTCTATGTTTGGAGCCTGTGTTTTGTTTCTTGTTTTCTTTATTTTCCTTGCAGTAAAACCAAAAGTTAAACCAAATAAGAGACAGATTGTTGTTGAGTTTCTTGTAAATTTTATAAAAAGATACATAGTTTACAACATGATGGGTAAAGAGGAAGGTGATAGGTGGTTTCTGTTTATAGCAGGGATATTCATTTTCATGCTTTCTAACAACTTAATTGGTATTATCCCGGGAGCTTATACACCAACTTCTAATCCTGTTGTTCCTCTTACCATGGCAATAATTGTTTTCTTAACCGTTCAGATTTCCAATCTTGCCAGGAACAAACTTAAGGGTTATATTAGGACGTTTGCTCCAACGTCTGTTCCATCATGGATGTATATTATTGTGACCCCCATAGAAGCTATAAGTGCAATAGCCAAGCCATTTTCCCTATTTGTGCGTCTAAGTGCAAACATGCTGGCAGGTCATACTATAATATATGTGATTCTGGAACTCGTTATATATTTCAAAAACTACTTTATCGCTATTTCCTCAATTCCATTTGTTGTAATAATGAGTATATTTGAAGTTTTTGTGTCTGTTATCCAGGCGTACATTTTTGCAGTTCTCTCAGCCATGTATATAGGGGAAGCAGTAAAGCCGAAGCATTGAAATAATAAGTTAGATTTTCTGGATAGGTAAAGAACTTTCTTAACAAATCTTCTTAACAAGTAGGGTGATTTGGTGTAATATTAACAACTTAAAATTGACTTAAAAAATTAGTAAGTATGAGCTAGTAAGACAAATAAAGAAAAGATTAAATCAATAATGGAACTAATTAAGATTAAAATTGATAAGATTGATAAAGATAAAAGATAAAGATAAAGATTAAATAAGACTAAGGAAAAGTTTAAGGAGGAGTTTTATGGATCCAAAAACAGCAGCAGTACTGGCAGCTGGATTTTGTATGGGCATTGGGTCAATTGGCCCCGCAATTGCTATTGGAAACCTCGTTGGAAGGGCTCTTGATGGAATGGCGAGACAACCTGAAGCTTCTGGTCAGATTCAGACAGCCATGTTCATCGGGGTTGCTTTTGCTGAAGCAATTTCTCTTTATGCCCTTGTGGTTGCTTTCCTTCTCATATTTGTAGTGTAATTTGTTGAACTTTCATTATTTAGCATTTTTTTGGGTTTCCTTTTACTGTTCCATAACCCTTTCTATAAGCCTTAATTTTAAGAGAGGTGGGTAGGGTTGGAGGAAGTTATTAAGATAATACAGCCGATGAGCAGCACTATTTTCTGGTCCATAATAGTCTTTATTATTCTCACAGTTGTTTTATGGAGATTTGTTTTCAGGCCAATAAATGCTGTTATTTCCAAACGTCAGATGGAAATAAGAGAGAATGTTGATAGAGCAGAAATTCAGAATGAGGAGGCTCGAAAATATCTGGAGGAGCAGAAAAGGTGTCTTGAAGAAGCTAGAAAGGAAGCAAGGAAAATCATTGAGGAGAGTAAGATAGCTGCACAGAAAATAAGAGAGGAAGCAGAGGAAAGAGCAAACAGAAAAGCCAGGGAGATTATAGATACTGCTATTGCTGAGATAAATTCTGAGAGGGAAAGATCTATAAACGAGATAAGAGATAGAATAGTTGATATTATTCTCAGCACCACAGAGAAATTGATTGAAAAGAGTCTTACTTCTGAGGAGCATAAGAAATTGATTGAGAAAAGCCTGGAGGAGATGGAGAAAATAGGTTGAGAAGAAGAGATAAAGCTACAGAACAGAAAATAAAGTGTTATGCCGAGTCAGCTTTTAATATTGGTAAAGCTGAAGGTAAACTAGAGCAACTAAAAGTTGAATTTGAAGAATTAAAGAGCGAAATTGAATCAAATCTGGATTTTAGAGAATATTTAGCTGACAGTTCAATATCCGATCTTAAGAAAATTAATATGATTTTTGAGATTCTGGGTGAAAACAGTACAAATGCAATAAAAGCAATTGCCTGTATGTTAGTAACTATGGGAGGAATCGAGCTGGTTGGCAGGATATTTGATTATTTTTCTGCTCTTGTGAAGAAGTTGGCGCTTCGTGAGACTGTTGAGATTATAAGTGCGCTGGAACTTGATTCGAAGTTTATAAACAGGATTAAGAGGATTGTTGATAAAAAAACAGGGCTTGATGTTAAGATTATAAATGTAGTGAATGACAGAATCCTTGGAGGAGTTGTAATTAAAATTGGTGACAAAATGATTGACCTAAGCATTAAGAGTAAAATGGAAGACTTAAAGACCAGGCTAAAAGCCCTAGAGTTTAGGGGTGATGTCTTTGGCTTTAACAATACGGGCGGACAAAATAGCTGAGATTATTAGCTCAGAGATAGGCAAATACAAAAGAGAGCCCCAGATAGAGGAAGTAGGCCGGGTGATAGAAGCCGGGGATGGCATAGCGAGAATAAGTGGCCTTTCAAAAGTTATGCTTGGAGAGATGCTAGAATTTCCTGAAGGGGTCTATGGGGTTGCAATGGACCTGGAGGAGGATGAAGTTGGTGCTATTATACTGGGAGATGCTACTAGAATAAAGGAAGGTGACGTGGTTCGCTACACTGGTAGAATTCTTGAAGTTCCAGTAGGAGAAGCACTAATTGGAAGGATAGTAGATCCACTTGGGCGGCCACTTGATGGCAAGGGACCAATTCAGGCAAAGGAACACAGACCAATAGAGTTTACTGCTCCTAATGTTGTTGAAAGACAGCCAGTATGTGAACCTCTTCAGACAGGGATAAAGGCTATAGATTCCATGATTCCTATCGGGAGAGGTCAGAGAGAACTTATTATAAGTGATAGAAGGGTGGGTAAAACTGCTATATTGATTGATACCATAATTAATCAAAAAGACAAAGGTGAGTACTGTATCTATGTTGCCATAGGCCAGAAAACTTCGATCGTCGCAAAGATTGCAGAGAAACTGGAAGAAATGGGAGCAATGGAATATACCACTATAGTAAGCGCATCAGCAAGAGAACCAGTTTCGCTCCAGTATATCGCTCCTTATGCGGGTTGTGCTATGGGTGAATATTTCATGTATGCAGGAAAACATGCTGTTGTAATGTTTGATGATTTATCAAAGCATGCTATAGCCTACAGGGAAATATCTCTACTTTTAAGAAGACCACCAGGTAGAGAGGCTTATCCAGGAGATATATTTTATCTGCATTCAAGACTCTTGGAGCGAGCTGCCAAGCTTTCTGATGAGAAGGGAGGAGGTTCACTTACTGCTATACCTGTAATTGAAACTATGGCTGGTGACATATCAGGCTATATCCCTACGAATTTGATCTCTATAAATGATGGGCAAATTTATCTGGAGAATGATCTTTTCAAAGCTGGTGTGAGACCTGCAATCAATGTGGGTAAGTCAGTTTCTAGAGTTGGAGGAAATGCTCAAATCAAAGCTATGCGTAAGGTTTCGGCCATGCTAAGACTCAATCTTGCTCAGTACAGGGAACTTGAGCATTTCGCTCGTTTCGGAACTGGTTTAGATAGAGAAGCAAGAAAACAAATTACAAGAGGGGAAAGAACTATAGAGATTCTCAAACAGGATCAATATAACCCAATGCCTGTGGAGGACCAGGTGGTAATAATTTATGTGCTTAATAATGGTTATCTTGATGACATAGAGTTGAGTAAGGTTAAGAGATTTGAGAAAGAGTTTTTGGACTATGTTCACGACTTATATCCTGATATAACTGGTGAAATAAGGCAGACTGAGGATTTAAGTGAAAGGGTGGAGAAAAGAATAAAAGAAGCAGTGGAGGAATTTAAAAAATCCTTTAACTAAATTTTACCCGGAGTTAATTTTAGCTAGGCTTT
>JACIXO010000102.1 GCA_014360385.1 Actinomycetota bacterium
AATCGACCTACCAGGTTCAAGGCACAGCTTTTCTAATTTAACACCGTACCTTTTTTCACTATCTTTAATAGCCCGGAATATCACCTGGGAGAAATATTCAACTGTGGGAGGTGTATCTTCTGGCACATATTTAATGCCAAGGCCTCCTCCGATATTAATACAACCGACGTGAATGCCAAGCTTATCCCCTATATCGCGAATAAATCCTACCATTTTCGAAATGAGTTTTTCATAACAACTAAGATTAAAAATCTGTGAACCAATATGAGCATGAAGGCCTGAAAGCACAAGGCTTTCACTTTTAATGACTCTTTTTACCGCTTCAAATGCAAATCCATGATGAAGATCAAATCCAAACTTGGACTCAATTTTTCCAGTCTGAATATATTTATGAGTAGAAGCCTCAATTCCTGGTGTTATTCTCAACATTATTTTCTGCCTTACACCATATTCCCTGCATAGAGTTTCAAGAGCTTCTAACTCATGAAAATTATCCACAATAAAAAAGCCAACTTTATTTTCCAGGCCAAACCTTATTTCCTCTTTAGACTTATTATTACCGTGAAAGAAAATCCGTTCAGGTGGAAATCCGCTTTTAAGCGCAATATAAAGCTCACCTCCTGTAGAAACATCAATGCTTAAACCTTCACTTTTCACAAGCTGACACATAGCAATACTTATGAAAGCCTTTGAGGCAAATATTATCTCGGCCTTAAGATCAGGAAAACTAAAACTCCTAACATAACTACGACACTGGTTTTTTATAGTTGTAATATCCATTATGTAAAGCGGCGTTCCGTACTTTCTTCCAAGCTCCACTACATCGCATCCCCCCACTACAAGATGGCCTTCAGGACTAACTTTGTAAGTTACTGGAAGTAGTATGTCTGAAGTTTCTGGAGATCTTAGCATCTTTTCTCCTTTTTTTTCCACATTTAATAATCATCCATATCCTCTATTCTTTCTATATGCCTTCTATATTTTGCCTTCTATATTTATACTCATTTATGCTCTAACTCATGCTCTAATCTTATTTTATGCTCCAATTTTATGCTCCAATTTTTCAACTTATCTATTACTAAACTTATCTTCTACTCAAGTCATCTTCTACTTAAGATCAGCTAAATTATACAAAAGCTACATTCTTTCCGGAGCACTTAAGTTTAGTATCTTAAGAGCATTTCTTAAAACTACTCTTACAAGCAAAGCTAAAATAAATCTATCAATGTTAATTCTATTGTTCCTAAGAATTCTATAGTGATTATAGAAGAAATGAAACTCAGAAGCCAACCTGTATAAATACTGCACAAGCTGATACGGAGAGTTATTCCTGCAACTACCGTATATAACATCAGGATAAAAAATCACAGTTTTTGCAAGGTCCCTCTCAGAAGAGTTTTTAAATTGTATCCTTGAGAAATCTACCCGGTCAAGACTGAGATTTTCTATCAAGTCTACAAACCATGAGCTACTGTCCTTATTAGACTCTCTCAAAAGTCTCTCAATATCTGGACCAGTACTAATGTTTTCAGGTATTACAGACTTCGCCTTCTCAATTACACTTTCAATCCTTGCATGTGCATACTGAACATAATACACGGGGTTTTTGGCCGACTTTTGTTTTGCCAAATCAACATCAAAATCCATAGGTGTGTCGAATGAGGCTGTGCAGAAAAAATATCTGACAGGGTCTTTTCCTACTTCCTTAAGTAAATCCTTCAAAGTATAGGTCTTACCTTTCCTTCTGGACATCTTTACTACATTTCCACTCTTAACTATCCTCACAAGCTGGCCAATAATTATCACTAATCTTTTTACATCAATCCCTAAAGACTTTGCCACAGCTTGTAGCCTTTTAACATAGCCATGATGATCTGCACCCAGGATATATATAAGTAAATCGAAACCTCTTGCAATTTTATTCATCAAATAAAGAATATCAGAAGCAAAGTAGGTTGGATTCCCTTCACTTCTTATCACCACTCTATCCTTTTCATCGCCGAAATTCGAAGTTTTAAACCATACTGCTCCATCCTTCTCATACACTACACCTCTTTGTTTGAGCTCATCTACCACTCTCTCGAATCTATCGCCTTCGTACAGAGAACTTTCGTAAAACCAGTTATCGTAGGTAACCCCCATCAGGGATAGGGTTTCTTTAATATTGGAAAGCATTATCTCCACAGCTTTTCTCCCAAGGCCTTCTACATCCACTTCAGGACTCTTAGTATCTTTTCTCAAAATGAATCTATCTCCATACTTTTGATATATCTCGCCTGCAACCTTAGAAACTGTTTCTTCTGGATAGCCATCCGAAGGATAGGGCATCTTAATGCCAAAGTGAGAAAGGTATAGACTTTTTACACAGTCGGCAAACTTTTCAATCTGGGTTCCATAATCATTTACATAATATTCTCTGAAGACTTCATAACCGTTTGCATTATAAATATTTGCAAGGGTATCCCCGAGTGCTCCCCATCTTCCATGCCCAATATGAAGATCTCCTGTGGGGTTAGAGCTTACATATTCAAGGTGTACCTTTACTCCATTACCCGTCTGATTAAAACCATACCTTTCTTTTTGGATTGCAACTTCTTTTAGCTTTTCTTTTATAAAGCTATCTTTCAGTCTAAAATTAATAAAACCTGGTTTCTCAACAGCTATATCTTCAATCTCTTCCCAGAGTGAAAATATTTTATCCTTCAGAGTTTCGGCAATGGATAAAGGATCAGATTTAAGATAGGAAGCAAGAACCATGGAGGCATTCGTGCTAAGGTCACCAAAACTTTTGTTCTTTGGCTCCTGTAGTACGATATTTTCAAAGACTTTTTCTCTCTCAGATAACTCCTGTGTTGATGAGAGCTTGTCCCAGAATATCTCTCTAAGTCTGCCCTCCAATCTTTTCTTAAGTTCCCTTATGACCAAAAAATACTCTCCCTTCCATCTTCTTCTTATTAAAGCTTATACTTCAATAAATTATACAGCAGATAATCTGAGAGATGGCTTTTTCCTATTAAAGCTTATACTTTAAAGCTTATACTTTAAAGCTTATACGGCGCCTTGCTGAATTCTCTCGCGATAGCCTGCTGATAGATTGGAGCCGACGACCGGACTCGAACCGGTAACCTGCTCATTACGAGTGAGCTGCTCTACCACTTGAGCTACATCGGCTACTTTAGCTATTAAATTTTCAAATCGCTTTCCCTCCCGACTGTTTCTTTTTCCTTTTTTCCTTCCGTAAACTCTTCATCCTTTTCGCCCTTAGTTTCCTCTAAAACTTCAATTTCATTAAGCGGAACTGAAGCCTTGGCTTCATTAGCAAGCTCAACTACGACTGACTCCTTTAATGGCTCATAGCCACAGACTACTCCAGAGCCATACCTGCATTTCACTCTCGTTCCCTTTTCAGGAGCCTTTTCTAGAAACTCCCTGTAGGTATCGTGCTCAAATTTCAAACAGCACATAAGTCTTCCACAAATTCCAGATATTTTCAGAGGATTTAAAGGTAAATTTTGATCTCTTGCAATCTTTATGGATATTGATTGAAAATCAGTTAAAAAGCTTTTACAGCAGAGCTTCATCCCACACGGACCAATTCCACCCACTATCTTTGCTTCATCTCTCACCCCAATTTGTCTCAGTTCTATTCTGATTCTAAAATGAGAAGCAAGCTCCTTCACCATTTCCCTGAAATCTACTCTCCTGTCTGAAGTAAAGTAGAACACCATCTTACTCTTGTCAAAAAAGACATGGACATCAACAAGTTTCATGGGAAGATTATATTTTTTTGCAAGCTCCTCAAACTTTTTTACTCCCTCTGCCTCCTTGTTTCTGTTTAATTCATCCACAGTCAAATCATAATAAGTAGCCTTTCTTATGATCTTCCTTACCGGAAAATTAAACTCTTCTTCACTCATTTCTAAAGCTGGGGTTACAACCTCACCTATTTCTATTACGTTGTCATCCATGTGACAAATAACTTTGTCCCCAACGTCAACTTCTACATCACCTGGATTATAATAACTAACTTTATCATCCTTTCTAAAACTTACTCCAACTACTACTGGCATTAAACATCACCTCTTTAGCACAAACTCAACCTCAAACCTCTGGTTTGATTGGTTTAATAAGATTCTGAAACTGCACAAGAATGTTATCCAGAGAAAGCTCAGAAGAAATGGAATAAATAAGATGCTCTCTATTCCTTTGAATCAGCTCTGACAATTTTAAGACCCTATCTATTTCCACATCTTCAAAACTTTCCTTTATTAAGGCATAGTTTTGTTCATAATTCAATTTTGAGGCCTCAAAATTGAGTCTGACCATACAAATATCTTCTAACCAGGCTGATATTATATCAAAAACTTTATTTACGCCCAAATTGCTTATTTTCTTTAATCTCCTCTCGTTCCTGGCCTTTATAGGTTTAGTGTACTTATCTGCAGCGCTCCTGTCCACTGAACTTTTCTCAATTTCTTTTATCTCCTTTTCAAGGTCCTCCTTGACTCTATTAGTTATCTCCTTAAGAAAATCAACAAACTTAACCGATAGATTTAGAGAATGAGAAAAGTCTCTGTGTGATGAGTTTCTGGAAATACAAATAAGATTCCTTATACCCTCATTTACATGAGCCTCCAGCTCAGCAAAATAAGTTTTCTCTATCTCTTTTCTATCAGGCTCAAGGTTCCATTCTAAAATAAGGCATCTTGAAAGAACAGTAGGGAGAATAGACTTTGTGTCTTCACTCAGCAGTATAAAAATGCTTCCAGGGTGAGGAGGTTCTTCTAATGTTTTAAGAAGCCTGTTTGAAGCTTCCTCATTTAATATGTCTGCGTCTTTAATTATGCCTATCTTTCTGCCAGGATTGTAAGAAGTTAAACTCATAAAATTCTGGAGTTCAACTATTTTATCTATGGTTAAGATACTGCCATCAGCTTCCACAGTAATAACATCAGGATAAACACCTTTCAAAGTATCTTTGCAAACTTTGCAATCCCCACAACCCTTTCCAGGACAATTAACAGAGGCAGAAAAATACTGGGAAAGCCTGTAAAGTTTATCTATATCACCTCCCGAAAACAAATAAGCATGTGAGATATTGCCACGTTCCACAGAGTTCTTAAGAAACGTCAAATTAACTTTGTTTTTTGGATCATCTACTAAAAAGTCAATATTATCTAAAATACCCATCGTCTAAGATTCCCGCGATGTTGAATAATACTTGTATAATACTGAATTTAGGTCAAATTCAAATCCTTATTCCTTTTCTGGCTAGAACTTCTTCTACCTTGCTCCTGATCCTTTCAAAGATTCTGGAAACACTCTCCTCCCCATCTATAACCACAATTCTACTACTATTCTCTCTAGCTATTTCCATATAACCCTGTAAAATCTTTTGCTTAAATAAGTCCTCCTCTATTTCTATTCTATCCTTTTTCTTATTATTAATTCTTATCCTTTCTTCTCCTCCACTAACACCTATCAAAAGTAAGAAAGTTATATCAGGAACCAGACCCCCAGTAGCCCACAGACTCATATCAATGATTTTTTCTTTTCAAAGGCCTCTAGCTATACCC
>JACIXO010000103.1 GCA_014360385.1 Actinomycetota bacterium
GTAGCTTCAATTTTGGAGTGTTTAAAAATTATAACAGAAAGAAACATACCAGTTAGAGAAACCTGTGTAATATTAACAATATCTGAGGAGTCCGGTCTTCTTGGAGCCAAGAACCTGGATATTAGTAAGGTTAAACCAGAAGTGGGGTTTGTTTTTGATGGTGGGGGAAGGATTGGCACAATAATCACGAAAGCCCCTTACCAGAACTCTATTTACGCTAATTTTCAGGGAAAAGCCGCGCATGCTGGAGTATGTCCGGAAAAAGGTATAAACTCCATATATGCCGCATCCTCAGGCATTTCCGACATCAAGTGGGGAAGAATTGATGAAGAAACTACGTGTAATGTAGGGATAATAAAGGGAGGAGTTGCAAGAAACATAGTTCCTGAAAAGACCGAGGTTCATGCAGAGACAAGGAGTATGAAACTTTCCAGACTTGAGGAAGTAACACACGAGATATTATCTCACTTTGAAAGAGCAGCTTTAAAGACAGGAGCTAAACTCAAATATAGCGTTGTAAGAGAATATGATGGATTTGAAATACCAGAGGATGCTAAGTGTGTTGAGATAGCCAAACAAGCTATTAAGAGGCTTGGAATAAAACCAAAGTTTGCCTCATCAGGCGGAGGAAGTGATATAAACATATTTAATGCGAGAGGAAAGAGGGCAGTAAATCTATCTTCAGGAATGGAAAACGTACACTCTAACAGGGAGTATGTGAGAATAGAGGAACTTGTAAAACTTCCAGCACTCATGTTAGGAATTATAGGAGGTTAGCATAAAAAATTATGGAAAAGAAACTATTCGAAGAAAAAATAAGCTCGCAAATCATTTTTGAGGGTGAAATTGTAAATCTTTATTTTGATAAGGTTAAACTACCGAATAACAGAGTGGCGACTCGAGAGAAGGTAACTCATCCGGGAGCAGTTGGAATAGTTCCAGTTACGAGAAACAATGAAATTATACTTATAAGGCAATTCAGATACCCTGTTGGTGATGTTCTGATTGAGATCCCTGCCGGAAAACTTGGCAAAGGAGAGCCACCTTATGAATGCGCTAAAAGAGAACTGGAGGAAGAGATAGGAGCGGTTGGTGGAACACTAATAAATATTTGCACCTTTTATACCTCGCCAGGATTCTGTAATGAAATACTGTATCTTTACCTCGCTCTGGATTTTGAAGAGAAGGAGAATAGTCTGGACGAGGATGAATTTCTTCAAGTTTTTAGGGTAAAGCTGGGTGATAGCCTCGACATGATAAAGAGCGGCACAATAAAGGATGCAAAGACAATAATAGGAATTCTTATGGCTAGAGACTATATTGGGAACCTTTAGCCCTGATTATGAATATATCTTATTACATTGAAAGATTTAAAGATTTTTTAAAATTCGAAAGGCTTCTTTCCCCTAATACTCTTGAATCCTACAGCAGAGACCTTGATAAGTTCCAGTCTTTTCTTTCTGAAAGAAGGATAGAAAACTTTCTTACAATAACTCACAAGCAGGTTCTGGATTTTCTTGAATATCTATACCAGACCCAGAAGGAGTCATCTGTTTCCAGGATTCTTTCTACACTGCGCTCTTTCTACAGGTTTTTGGTGATAGAGGGAGTTATTACTAAGAATCCGGTCTCCGGGATTAGAAATCCCAAGCTCCCACCTAAAATGATCGAGGTTCTTGAAGAAAACGAGGTAAAAGTATTTCTCGAAAGCATACCCTGCGCAGATAAGTTTGAACTTAGAGACAGAGCTATGATTGAACTTTTATACTCTAGTGGACTAAGGGTGAGTGAAATAATTAATCTGAAACTGGCGAATATAGATTTTGAGGAAGGATTGGTAAGGTTTGTAGGCAAGGGAAATAAAGAAAGAATAGTTCCTGTGGGAGACATAGCAATGTCATTTCTTGTAAGATATCTTGGTGCTTCAAGACATATGATCGAGAAGGAATATAAGTCTGATTATGTATTTTTAAATAAGAGTGGAAGAAAACTTACCAGGCAGGGTTTCTGGAAGATTTTAAAGAAATACCAGAAGAAACTAAACCTTAATAAAAACTTATATCCCCACATGTTTAGACATAGCTTTGCAACCCACATACTGGAAAGAGGCGCAGACCTAAGGGTAGTACAGGAATTGTTAGGGCACAGCAGTATATCCACGACTGAGATCTACACCAATGTTTCAAGAAAGCATATCAAGGATACTTACTTTAAGTATCATCCAAGAGAGAAAAGGGAAGATAAAAAGGAAGATAACACGTTTAAAAAGAAAAAACATGAATAGAAAACACTATAAAAGAGTTATTTTGATAATACTTGATGGAGTAGGAATTGGGGAGCTTCCTGATGCCTGTAAATATGGAGATAGTGGTTCCAACACACTTGTAAATATTTCGATTAAAGCAGATGGGTTAAATCTTCCATGTCTCGAAAGATTGGGTCTTGGAAATCTTGCTCCAATAAAAGGAGTAAAAAAAGTCCCGACTCCTGAAGGTCTGTGTTTCAGGATGGCAGAAAAATCTCCGGGGAAAGACACTACAACAGGACACTGGGAACTATGTGGAATAATACTTGACAAGCCCTTTCCCACTTTCCCGGAAGGTTTTCCTGAAGAATTTATCAGGGAATTTGAGAAAAGAATAAACACAAAGGTTATTGGAAATTACCCGGCTTCAGGTACTGAAATAATAAATAAGCTTGGAGATGAACACGTAAAAACAGGCTATCCCATTGTATACACCTCGGCAGACAGTGTTTTTCAAATTGCAGCGTGTGAAGAAATTATTCCTACTGAAAGACTTTACAAAATATGTGAAACAGCAAGAGAGATGTTAAAGGGAGATTTAGCAGTAGCAAGAGTTATAGCAAGGCCCTTTGTGAGAGTAAAAGATGGCTATGTAAGAACGGGGAACAGGAGAGATTTTTCACTTCCCCCTCCCAAAGATACACTTCTTGACTGTTTGAAAAAAAACGGAATAGAAGTATATTCCATTGGTAAAATAGACGACATCTTTGCAAATAGAGGAATTACCAGGAGTCTCCATGTGACAGGAAACAGGGAATGCATGAAAGAGTTAGAAGAAAGTCTAGATAATTTCAAAAATGGTTTAATATTTACAAATCTGGGAGATTTCGATACCCTATATGGACATAGAAATGACTTTAAGGGATTCAAAAATGCACTGGAAGGTTTTGATTTCTGGCTGGATAAGTTTATGAAAAAACTGAAAGATGATGACTTATTGATAATAACTGCTGATCATGGTTGTGATCCCACTACTCCAAGTACAGACCACAGTAGAGAATATGTTCCTGTCATTATGTATGGAGATGGTATAAAAAAGGGTGAAATAGGTGATAGAAAAAGTTTTTCAGACCTGGGGAAAACCATAGCAACTATGTTTGATGTACAATGTGATATTGAAGGAGAGACAATATTATGAATTATTTTTTTAGTTCAGTATTGGAATTTCTAAGAGATATAATCATATGGGCACCAGGGATGTTACTAGGAGTAATACTTCATGAATACGCTCATGGATATATAGCTTATAAAAGCGGAGATCCTACTGCTAAAAGTATGGGAAGACTATCGTTAAATCCTATGGCTCACATCGATCTTTTTGGAAGCATATTTCTTCCTCTTTTGCTTATACTACTTCGCTCTAACATTGTTTTTGGTTATGCTAAGCCGGTTCCGATTAATCCTGCATATTTTAGAAACTTCAGGAAAGGGATTCGTTACACCTCCCTTGCTGGACCTTTAACAAACCTTATGGTAGCTTTTATTCTGGGTTCTCTTTATGGACTTTTTGTATATGTGCTTTCTTTAATGCTTAACATTTCTGTTATTGATTTTCTTACTGACAGTCTTTCTTCTACAGTCATGAGTATAATTAACAGAATGTTTATCTCAGCCATATCAATAAACATATTTCTTGCCATATTCAATTTTATCCCGATACCTCCACTTGATGGTTCGAAAATACTGGCATCTTTTTTACCTGGTGATACAATGATAAGGTTTCTGGCTCTGGAAAGGCTTGGATTTATATTTATATTTATCCTTCTGTTTTTGGGTGGAAGAGTGTTCTGGAGCATATTATCTCCAATCTTTAGATTTCTATTAAATCTCTGCTTATGGTGGCAGTATATACTGGCCTAAGGGTATTTCTTACAAGTAAATCAAAGCGTTCATCTCATGGAAAATGATTTTGGAAAAAAATGATTTCAGTAAACTTGAGAAATAATTGTCTTGAGAGGGGAAGGGCACATGGAGGACACAAAGAAAAAAATGCTAACCGGTTTCAGACCCACCGGTAGGCTTCACCTTGGTCATCTTCACGGCAACATTGAGAATATGATTGCTTACCAGAATGAATATGAAAATTTTTTCTTTCTTGTTGACTGGCACGCTCTCTCTACTGAATATCTGAATCCAAAAAGCATAAAATCAAATTTAATAGAATGTTTGATAGACCTTTTATCACTAGGTGTAGACCCTGAGAGGACTCACCTTTACAGACAGTCAGATATTCCTGAAGTATCCGAACTTACGCTGTACTTTTCTATGATAACTCCTTTACCGTGGCTGGAAAGATGCCCTACCTACAAAGAGCAGGTAAAGGAGCTTAAGTCCAGGGACATATCCACTCTCGGCTTTCTTTCCTATCCAGTACTGATGGCAGCAGATATCCTGATAGTAAATGCCGAGATAATTCCTGTAGGTGAAGATCAGCTTCCCCATCTTGAAATAACAAGAGAAATAGCAAGGAGATTTAACTATCTCTATGGAGAATATTTTGTTGAACCTCAGGCAATGCTATCACATGCAACTAAAGTTCCGGGTATAGATGGTAGAAAAATGTCTAAAAGCTACAACAATGCTATATTTTTAGGTGATGACTACCAAACAATTAAGGGGAAGATAAGGATGATGGTTACCGATCCTCAGAGAATTCATCCAACTGATCCTGGACACCCTGATATATGTAATGTTTTTTCATTCTATAAGATTTATCGGGAAGCTGTTGATATAGAGGAGATAGAAAAGAGGTGTAAGGAAGGAAAGATAGGCTGTACAAACTGCAAAGACGAGATAGCTTCTATAATATACCAATCCCTGGAAGGATTCAGAACCAGAAGGAAAGAACTTGAACGGAACATGGATTACATATATCAAATTCTCGAAAAAGGCAAAAATTCGGTCCGAGAAATAGCTTCCAGAACAATAAGCGATGTGAGAAAAAAAATGGGCATTGACTAGGTATTGACTAGGACTAGATAGAAAAAAGTGGTTTATAGCTATTTGATTACACACAATAAATTTAGCGGAACTATAGAAACTCTTCTAACACTCATCCAAAAAAGAGAGGTGGATATTTATGAAATAAAGTTAGCTACCATAATAGGAGACTTTCTTAGCTATATAAGAGAGAAAAAAGATATTTCTCTGGATGTTATCTCTAACTTTCTTTACATGGCCAGTATCCTTCTAGAAATTAAGTCCAAATCTATAATTCCGACAGGTAAAAACCTCGAG
>JACIXO010000104.1 GCA_014360385.1 Actinomycetota bacterium
TTTCATAATTAAGGCTAAAATGTTTTACTCCACCGTGGAGGGGAAGATTTATAATTCCTTTTTTCATAATTAAGGCTAAAATGTTTTACTTTATGTCGTTAATTTATCTATTTGTTTATTTGTGTATATGAAAATATAAAAGAATATATTTTAAATCTTTTTATGTTTTTTCATTATATATTTTATTATTTTACCATTTTTGTTCTTTTTGAATATATTCGAAGAACTAGATTTAATCCAGTTTTTTACAAGATATAAAAATATTAAAAACAGAACTAAAAAATCCTGACTATTAACAGTACTTTAATAGTACTATAAATATAGGGAAACATGTCTTTCTTTAATAAAAGTAGCTTAGAAAGGTGGCTTAGCCTGATTAGTCAATTAATATCAATCAATTAATTTAGCTTCATTTCGTCTATACTCTTGTAGATATTTTGCTAGTTTTGATTTAGCTATAGCTTTATTATAGGCCTTGTGGCTTTCATCTATACTCTTGGAGATATGGCTAGAAGGAGTGTGATGAGTTTTAAAATAAAGCTTTGCTTTCGGCTGTTCTCTTTTAGAATATATTCTCTTGTAGATATTTTACTTTTGAGATAAGCTTCTAATATGTATGAAAATTTACATTACATGAAATAATAAGATATAAATGATTGGATATTTTGGAAATTCATAAATTAGTTGGTTATATTCAATAATCAAGAAGTGTTTTTAGCTTTTTTTCAAATAAACACCTGTTAGTTAATTTAGAGGTAAAATTATGAAGAGTGTTTGTTTATCAACTGGAGAGATTATTATTCATAGAATTTTAGGAGTTCTCATTATTTTGACTGTTCTACCTGGTATACATTTTGGTTTTGGAGTTTTACCAATTTCTTTAATTTTTGGAATATATCTATTAATAAATAAAAGATATCATTTAGCTTTTGATATTTTTTTAGTTTTAATTGGAATCCTTATTTGTTTCTATCCTATCCCTTTTTTGTTTTTAGGACCTGCAATTTCTAATCTTAAATTATTTCTTTTAGGTTCAAGCTGGTCAGAACTTTTTATAAAATTGTTCTTAATTTTTAACTTAAATAAAATTCTAATTTTAGGGACAGCAATAGCTTTAGTAATTTTAGATATTTTTATTCATTTAAAAAATTTTAGTAAATTAGCTAAAAGAGAGTTAATCTTTAGCTTAATTTTATTAGCTTCGATAATTATACTCTTTATCCAACCGCTATTTCGTCCAGCAGTGATTAATAAAGAGGGAATAACTAGCATAGGCCAAGGTGGATCTCTCATAGTATCATTTAAATTTGATTATTCTGATGGAAAAGCAAGTTTTAATACTCAAGATAATCTCTGGACTTATGAAATTATTGCTAAGAATTCTTCAAATCAGGATGTTGAAATAATTAAGATTAGTGGACAAAAGCCTACTAAGCCATTTTTAGGTTTTTTAGATATTTATTCTAAAACTGAAGTTATTGCTCCTCCTTTCGGTAGTCATATTAAGGTTGAAGAAGCAGAGAAAATGTCTGATAGAGTTATTGTAAGAGCAGGAGAGACCGCCATACTAAAAATATATTCTAAAGAACCGATATATCAAATTTCATTACTTGATAATAATAACTGCCAGTATAGTTTAGGTTTTTTAACATTTGGTAGTGAGGTTCAATTTTTTGAAGAGCGTGGGTATTTTAGTGAAAAAATTGATCCTAATATTAAGATATTGCTTGTAAACAATTTTCCACCAAGTCCAGATTTGGCGAAGACTACTTTTGAAAGTGGAGAGCCTATTTATCCTCAGGAAATTGGATTACCTAAGGGTGTTAAGTATGGATTTAGAGTGATCGATTTAGAAGGTAATGTAATTATTCCATTTGATGAAAGGTATGGGATGATAGGGGTTACTAAGGTAGGGAAGGGAATGGAGGGACGTGGTTTCTTTAACAATAAAGAAAAAGCACTGCCACCAGGCACTTATAAAATTGAACTTATTAGAGTAGAAGGTCAAGAAGGAGTTATTGTTGCTTATCAGAATTTTACCATTAATTCGAAAGACTGAGATAAATAAGAGTTTTAATATAGGTTAAGGAGGATTTAGTTAGTGCAGATTAAAGAACATCACAGGTGGGATTTGAAATATGAAGAAGCGGTTGCTTTGCAAACTGAACTTTCGAAAAAACTAATTTTGAATGATAGTTTTGGAGCAATAGAAAAAATTGCAGGCGTTGATGTTAAATGTGTAAAAGAGAGAAACGAAGTTTTAGGTGTAGTCATTATATTTTCTTATCCTGAGCTAAATATTATAGAAATAAAAATGGCTAAGGATGTTATAAGTTATCCATATATCCCGGGTCTATTAACTTTTAGGGAAGGACCTGTTGTAGAGCAGATTTTTACGCAGATTAAAAATATTCCTGATCTTGTTTTTTTTGATGGTCAAGGATATTGTCATCCAAGAAGATTTGGCCTTGCATCTCATATGGGTTTAATTCTTAATTTACCTACAATAGGTTGTGCGAAAAATAAACTATGTGGAAATTATAAAGAGCCATCACAAACAAAAGGAAGTTACAGCTATATTTTCGATGATGGAGAGATAATAGGCGCTGCTCTTAGGACTAAAAATGAGGCAAAACCTATTTTTGTTTCTATAGGACACAAAGTAAGTTTAATCTCAGCTATAAAATTTACTCTAAGTGTAAGTAAATTTAGAATTCCTGAACCTACACGCATAGCTCATAATTATTTAGAAGGTATAGTATAAGAAGTATAGTATAAGTTCTGCGTAATAATTTTATATGTAAAATCGAAAATAATTTGTTAAAGCTAATATTAGAGCTAGTTGGAGTTAATAGATGAAGGGTCTAAAAAATATGTACAAGATCTAGCAGTGAAATTATAAATTATGGAAAAAGTAAGAATAAATATTTCACTTTTTCTTATTTCGTTTTCAGTTTTCTTGTATCAGGTTTGCCTCTTAAGGATTTTTTCTATTTCTGATTATTATCATTTTGCATTTATGATAGTCAGTATTGCTCTTCTTGGGTTTGGAATTAGCGGCAGTCTTCTCTACTTTTTTATACGTAAATTTAAAGATAAGGATTTATTGTATATTTTCTTTTCATTTAGCTTTTCTGTATCTATTTTTTTAAGCTATGTGGCTATTAATATTATTCCATTTGATTCATTTAGAATAGCCTGGGAAACAAGACAATTTTTTTATTTAATAATATATTACCTGTTTCTGGTTTCCCCCTTCTTCTTCGCTGGCTCCTTTATAGGTTATGTATTTTATGCTCAGGAAAAGCCAGGAGTGGTCTATTTCTACAATCTTGTAGGCTCTGCGATTGGCTCAATATCTACAATATTTCTTATACCGCTTGTTAGCGAGAAGGGGGTTGTTTTTCTTTCCAGTGCTATAGGGCTTGTATCCAGTTTTGTTTTGATGACCAGAAGGAGTTTTAGGAATTTTAAGGTTTATCTTGTGTTAATTATTGTGTTTGTTGCAGGAGTTGCCTCTGTTATGGTTTACTTTCCTTCAGTTATGGCCATAAGAATGTCTCCTTATAAAAGTCTTCCCACCATTCTGAGATATCCAGGCTCCCGAATATTATATTCCAGGGAGAATTCTTATTCGAAGGTTGATGTCGTGGAAAGTTCAAGCATAAAATCTGCTCCAGGTCTTAGCCTTAAGTACACTGGTATTCCTCCTGAACAGCTTGGTCTTACGATTGATGGGGATAATCTTTCTCCTATTACAAAGGTTGAAAGAGAAATTAGCAATAGCTTGGGTGCTAATAAAGAGTCTACAGGAAAGGAGAATTTTTCAGCTCTGGAGGATAAAAGTATAAATTGGGGGCAAAAAGTTTTAGTAGACAAAGCTATACAAGCCAGAGATAAAAATTCTGTAGATGAGCTTGAGTTTTTAAGGTATCTTCCTGTTTCTGTTCCTTTTGAGTTAAAAAATGCTCCTGAAAATGTTCTGGTACTTGAGCCAGGCGGTGGTCTTGATGTTCTTACCTGTGTGTATAACGATAGCAAAAACTTATACGTGGTCGAGAGCAACAATCTTGTAATAGACGTCTTAAGTGAAAGGTTTTCAGAGTTTAGCGGGGGCATATATAAAAAGGAAAATGTTAAGATATTTGAAACTTCCAGCCGCAATTTTGCCAGAACCACCCCGGTTAAATTTGACCTGATTGTAATAAGCTTATCTGATAGTTTTCATCCGGTTTCTTCAGGAGCTTATACCTTGAATGAGAACTATATTTACACCCGAGAGTCCTTCGTTGATTTGTTAAGTATACTTAAAGACGATGGCATACTTATGGTTACAAGATGGGTTCAATTTCCTCCCAGTGAGGACCTTAAGGTTCTTTCCACTCTTCTTGAAAGTTGTAGAAAATTGAACATACAAGATGAGAATGCAAGGATATTTGCTTTTAGAAGCTGGTCTACTGTGACGCTTTTGTTCAAGAAAAATGGTTTTACTGAGAATGAGATACAAGCTCTCAAATCAAAACTTAAAGAACTCAACTTTGATATTGTGTATTATAAGGGAGTGAGGGAAGATGAGGTAAATATTTATAATAAGCTTGAAAAACCTTATTTTTATAGCTCTTATAAAAAAATTTTAGACGCCAGTTATAATGAGAGAATAGCTTTTTATGAAAATTATTATTTTAACATCTCACCTGTCACAGATGATAAACCATACTTTTTTAATTTTTTTAAATTTAGCCAGTTCAAGGACATTATAAAATATTTTGGTAAATCTACACAGCCTTTTGGTGGGGCAGGGTATTTAATATTGCTAATTGCTATACTGATTTCTGTTGCCATTTCTTTTTTACTTATCTTATTTCCTCTAAGATTTAAAAGGGTGAACATAAAGTTCAAAAGAGATTATGGTTTTTTAGTATATTTTTTTTCAATAGGACTTGGTTTCTTCTTCATAGAGCTTCCATTTGTTCAGAAGTTTATATTGATTTTAGGAAAGCCTGCCTATTCTCTATCTGTGGTTCTTTTTAGCCTGATGTTAGCCTCAGGGTTTGGAAGCTACTTCAGTAGCCGCTACAGTGTAAATCTTAAAATTGTTATTTTGCTTCTGGTTTTGTATGGGATTTGTTTTATAGCTGGCTTTCACTATATAACTAACTTTTTAATTTCCAGAGATATGTTTCAAAGGTTTCTCTACGTGGTACTGCTTATTTTTCCAGCTGGTTTTCTTATGGGAATACCTTTTCCTAGAGGAATAACAAGAGCTAAATCTAAAAGGGAAGAAATTGTGCCGTGGCTCTGGGCAGTAAATGGTGGTGCCTCAGTGGTGGGATCTATTCTGGCAGTTATTTTTTCTATACATCTGGGTTTTTTAATAGTAATAGGAATCTCGCTAATATTATATATCCTGGCTATGATATTCTTTTATAAGTTTTGCTGAAACTTCCTAAAAAAGTAAAGTTACAATCGAAAAAAAGAAGTTCCTTATAGAAGTTCCTTATTGTGTTC
>JACIXO010000105.1 GCA_014360385.1 Actinomycetota bacterium
TTTCTAGCCGGGCCTGGTTCCTTTGTATCCCACTTAGATTTTACAAACCCCTCTGATTCCAACAAACTTAGCGTCCTATATATCGCACCAGGATCAGTGCCAGATTCTGTAAACCCTAGCTCAGAATATCTATCAGTAAGTTCATATCCATGAGAAGGTTTTTCAGCAAGAAGTAAAAGTAGAGAAGGAATTAGAAACCTATTTGACCTTCCACTATGGCAAGAACAATTATGGGTTTTATTATTTTTACAATTTTCATTAACACACATTTGCCTTAATATTACCTTCACTACTAAATAATCTTAAGAATGTTTTTAATTCTTTAAGGAAATTTGTTCTCCTTTATTTCAAGATTTAAATTAATTTGTGTTATATAGAATAATTGGCAGAACATATAAAAACTACAAAAACATTATTTCCTGGTATTTAAAATAAGCTATATACATATAAATGTTTTTAACATATATGTGGTTAAATAATATATTAATATTATACAAATGTCAATACCCGAATTGGTTTTGGTGATTATAAAAGATTTTTCAGGGTTATCTAATTTCTTTACCGTATTAAGTAGAGATTTTAATTACACACGATTAAGTAAAATTTTTTCTGTAAATTGGACAAAAATGTCCATCACACTTTAAAAATATTAAGTTATTGTTATCGTAAAAAAACAATAATAGAAAGTAGAAGTTATGGACATTAATAAGAGTAATGCTAAACTACTTTTTCTTAAATTCATCTTTTTGACCAGGTTTATAACTAGCCTCAAAAACAGGGACACAGCCTTGCTTTTCTAACTGCTTTAGTTTTGGCTGCAATACTTCGTTTATGAAATTAAGTGCTTTCTCTTTACTCTGGTCAATTAAGACTTCTTTTAATAAATAGTACTCACTTGGGTTTAAGCTTATTACTAATTTCTTCTTAACATGATCCTTCATATTGTCTTACTTATGTACTCGTAATTTATGTACTCGTAGTTAAAATAACACAAGGGGGAAGAAAAAATTAAAACTCATCTAAAAGCTGATGGGATTTCAAATCCTGCCTTTTGAAGTAGTTCAAGTATCTGTGCTCGCTTTCTACTAAATTCTGCTTGAAAAAGTTTAGAACACCTTAATATACTTGCTTTTCCCTCTGTAATTTTAACTGCAAATGCAAGACAGGTAAGTTCACCACATTTACGACAATTGTTTTGTGGTAATAATTTATAAATATCCATAACCTTTGGTTTTTCTCTTCTTTCGTAATTTGGCTCTATATCGTTTCTTTTTTCATATGTATCATTTATAAGTTTTAACATTTCATCTAAGATTTTTTTAGCTTCTTTTTCGTCATCTACTCTTGTTATAGCTATCTTGCGGGGATGAATAGTAATTAGCTTTTCCCCTTGTGGAATTGTTATAGCATTAGCGCTCTTTATATAAATCGCATTCTTAATTATTGAATTTATATAAGGCATAACTTCTGAAGCGTCATCAGATAGAGAAGCAATTACCCTTATTTTCTCAGGATCAGCCAGACATGGCAAAATTTCTTCAATTTTATAACTATCTACAAGCATAGTACCACAATATATGAATAATACATATGAATATTACCTAATAAACAATGAAAATAAAATATAGTTAATTATTACCCTCAATACTATTTGCTAGTTACAGTTTTAACTATAAAACAAAAAGTCTCAATTAAGCTTATTTTTTACAATTATTTCCTTTATTTTCTTTACTACTTCCTCCAGATCCCTTTCAGTATTTTCTACACCAAGTGAAAACCTTATAGCATTCTTAGCCAATTCGGGCTCAATACCCATCGCCAATAGCACATGTGATGGTTCTATAAGACCTGAAGTACAAGCTGAACCACTAGAAACATAAATGCCTTCCCGACTTAGGTAGGATATCAGTAATTCACTATCAACACCATTAAAACACACATTGAGTGTATTTGGCAGACATTTTTTATCTGGGCTATTTATTCTTAAATCAACCATACCTGATAGCTCTTCAATTAATTTTTCTTTTAAAAACTCCTTAAGCTTTGCCATAATATCAATATTTCTTTTTAAATTTTTTCTCACAATCTCACAAGCATATCCAAAAGCTATAATTGAACAAACATTTTCAGTTCCTGGTCTTAAACCCTTTTCCTGGTGTCCTCCATGGAGAATTGGAAATAGCTTTACACCATTTCTAACATAAAGAGCTCCCACACCTTTGGGTCCATGAATCTTATGGGAGGAAAGAGAAAGTAAATCTACCCCTAATTTTTTTACATCTATTTCCATTTTCCCTAATCCCTGAACTGCATCACAATGAAAAATTATATTTTCATTTAAACTTTTTGCTATCTTAACCAGTTCCTCAATTGGTTGAATAGAGCCAATCTCATTATTAGCTAGCATAATCGAAATTAAGACCGTATCCTTTCCTATGGCTGATCTAAATTCTCCTTTATCTACAAATCCACTACCATCTACAGGCAAATAAGAAACCATGCATTGATAATTATCCTTATAATTTTTTTCAATATAGCGAAATACATTCAAAATAGATAAATGCTCAATCTGTGATGTTATAAGGTGCAAATTTGCTCGTTTATTTCTTGCCATTATGGATTGCTTATACAGTAAATTTCTTAAATAATCTAAATAACCTTTTATAGCAAGATTATTAGACTCAGTACCTCCACTTGTAAAGTAAATTTCATTTTTATCACAATTTATTAGCTTTGCAACTTGATCCCTTGCTTTCTCAATTTCCAATCTTGTCTTCTTAGCTATTTCATATGGAGATGAAGGATTTGCAAAAATTAATCTATTACATCTATCTAAAACATTAGCTACTTCACTACAAAGAGGTGTTGTTGCATTATAGTCTAAATATATATGCCTTGTCACCTTCATTATTATCTTTTTGCCTTACTTATCTACTAATTATCTTGAATTAAATTTATGCTTTTGGGTTTCTTTTTGGTTTTTTATTATTTGTCTTTTCTTATATCTTTTAACATTCCATCTTTAAAAAAGTATTAAATTTCTGTAAAAAGATTTAGAAAAGAGGTACACACTTATGAAATTTCTAATATTTTATTTATCTTTTACCAAGTAAGAGACTAACACATTTCACAAGTTTTTATATAATCTAATAAATCATTTAAGTTAGCAGTTGCTAATGCAACTGTTGAATCAGCGGCACCATAGTAGATTAGAATTTCATTTGTTTTTTCATCAAGTACGGTCCCACATGGAAAAACAACATCATCAACATTACCAACTCTTTCATAGCTTTCTTTTGGTCCAAAAACCCAATCTTTTGTTCTACGTATTACTTCAAGTGTTTCTAAATCTAATAAAGCAAGTCCAACTCTATAAATAGTACCAGAGGCAGTATCTCTTGCACCATGATAAATAATTAACCACCCATCCGGCGTCTCAATAGGCGGTGGACCCAATCCAACTCTACTGCAATCCCATGACCTGTGCCTTGTTGGTATTAGTACTCTGTCGTTTCCCCAGAAATCTAAATCCTTTGAAAAAGAAACCCAGATATCAGCTCTTCCCTCAACGATAGGTCTATTTATTAAAGCATAGTAACCATTTATAGTTTTAGGAAATAATGATGCATCTTTGTTAGGTGGTATTAATTTATGACCCAACCTTTTAAAATTTATAAAATCTTTAGTTGATATTAAAGAAATTCCTGGTGGCTCACCAGTCACACATTCAAAAAAAGAAATGCAGGTAATTATATATTCTTCTCTTTCCTCAAGCCAAACAATTCTGGGATCTTCTAATCCAAATAGAGCCTCGCCAAACTCCTTTTTTGCAACCAATGTTGGCGCAGAATCTATTCGCCAATTCGTTTTTCCATCTTTACTTCTAGCAATAGTTAAATGAGAGTAGCCTTGTCTATCTTCTACCCTGACTAAAAGCAAAATCTCATCATTTAATTTTATAGCTCCTGGGTTAAAGACAGCACCCACCTTATAGGGCCAATTCTCTGGTGTAAGTATTGGATTTTTTTTATACCTTTTAAAAAGCTCTTTAAAACTATTAAAATTTTTATATTTCATTTTCTCTCAATAATTTTCTTTCATTTATAATATAATTATGGTTTTTTTAACCAAAATTTTTCAAACAAATTTCCATAAATATATTTTACAAAATACAAAATTAAAAAAAAAAAAAAAAAAATAGCTAATCCATTATTTTTCTTCTTCAATATTTTTTACTTTGCTAATAATATCATCTGATATTTTTTCAACTATGTCCTGGCTATAAGCATTCGGATCGGAAACTTTTTTTACTTTGTAGTCCTCTAAAACCTGGATCTCCAAATCAGATTTTTTATTAGTATACTTATTAATTATTTTAGAAGCACATTTAAATGGACATCCGTCAACTACAATTACTTTTTCTGCGTCAGCTATCTTATTTAAAGAAATTTCATGATTTTGAGTAAGACCAGCAAGACAAACCATAATATATTTGTCTGATTTTTTGCATAAACTTTGAGCTACTGCATTACTAATTTGCCCGGTATTCGAAGCACCTGAACAAACTGCAATTGCTATCTTTTTATCATTACTTTTATTATTACTTTGCATTTTATACACTCCTTCTATCTATATCCTTTTTATTTTTTCATCTAAACTATTACTACTAAAAGTTTTTTCTAATACTTAAAAAAATTTCTTCTCTGATAAATTCAGCTACTATAGTTATGCGCTTAATATCTTATAATATCTATCTTATATCTAATATCCATATTTGTAATTAACTGTTATTTGAATATACTAAACTTTGGCTTCCTTTGCAGGAAACCAATGCCTTGTTTTATTAGCTATTCTTACCAGGGTTAACATTACTGGTACTTCTACTAAAACTCCAACTACAGTAGCAAGTGTAGCACCTGAATTAAGACCAAATAAGGAGATAGCAACAGCAACAGCCAATTCAAAGAAATTACTTGCCCCAATCATAGCAGCAGGAGCAGCAATATCATGGGGAAGTTTCCAAAATTTACTCCACCCATACGCTAAAATAAAAATAAAAAAGGTCTGAATTACGAGTGGTACTGCAATTAAGATTATATGTAATGGGTTACTTAAAATAATATCTCCCTGGAATGAAAAAATTATTACAAGAGTTAAAAGAAGTCCAATTACAGTTACGTTATTAAATCTTTTTATAAATACTTCCTCAAAATATTTCATACCCTTCCTTTTTATAACAAAAATCCTGGAAAGATAACCAGCTGAAAACGGAATAACAACAAATAAAAAAACAGACAAAAGCAAAGTGTCATAAGGAACAAAAACATTACTAACACCCAGAAGAAAAGCTACTATAGGGGTAAAAGCAAAGAGAATTATAAGATCATTGACCGCAACCTGAACTAGAGTATATGCTGCATCTCCATCTGAGAGATAACTCCAAACAAAAACCATAGCAGT
>JACIXO010000106.1 GCA_014360385.1 Actinomycetota bacterium
AACAGTTTTTTAAACAGTTTATATTTTCTATCATACTTTATTTAAAGTTCTCAATTTCTAACTGTGAACAGATCTCTTAGATAGTACAGATAAATTATAATCATATATTTAAACATTATACCTTAACAATAAGAAGACATCCAAAGTTTTTTACATACTATATCTAATCCTTACTAAATTAATTGCTTTCATATTTAGAGCTATATTTAATTTTTTTACTGTAAATTTGTCTATTATTTGCTGCTTTTTTTACTTATTTCTTAAAGGATAGCTAAATATTTTTAGTAGCAATGGACACTTTTGCCAAAGAGCTTCTTTGATTTACAGAAAAATTTGGGGGTAACCGTTTCCTTCTTTCATTCTTATACTTTTTCTAATAAAATATAATCCATTTACAAAACAAATCTTATTTAGTGGTATGATAAATCTACTCATGATCTCAGTTAGTCTTGCAATGGACTGCCTTTCTGTCTCAATTGCAGGTGGTGCCACTACTCCCCGACCAAAAATATATAATGCTTTAAAAGTTGGTTTATCTTTTGGAGCTTTCCAGGCAGCAATGCCATTAATTGGCTGGTCAATAGGACTTAATTTAAGAGTTTTAATAGAAAATATAGATCACTGGATAGCTTTTTTACTACTATCAGCTATAGGTATAAAAATGCTATACGAAGCATTTAAAAAAACTTCTAAGAATAATAACAAAAAAAATAAAACAAATATAACAAAAATGCCAACTTTGTTTATATTGTCCCTGGCTACTAGTATTGATTCTTTAGTAGTAGGGGTAAGTATATCAATATTAAATATGCCGATATATTTATCCATTTTAATGATAGGATTATTCGCTTTTTCTTTTTCAATTTTTGGTTATTTTATAGGACATAGAATAGGAAAAATTATTGGTAATAAGTCTGAAATAATTGGAGGGATAATTCTAATTGGAATAGGAGCAAAAATACTGATAGAACATATGATGTAAAAGACTTAAATTAATACATATGAACATGATAAATTAAGGTAATCTAGCGGTATAAATAATTGATTGGGAAACTTTCATAAAATATAATTGAAAGCACATATAGGAGACTTGTATCATTAAAGTAAAATTAAATATAGCTTTTCTGAAAAAAGCTAGTATAAAGCTAGTATTATTAAACAAGAATTAAATAAATATTACAACAAAGTTCTTAGAAGACAAATAATAGGAAAAAATCTAAACAAATACAGGAGAGAAAGATGAAAATGGATAAAAAAAGGGGGAATTCACAAATGCTAATACCAACAATAATTATGGGTGCAATTGCAATTTCCCTTGTGTTATATGGATTATTCAAAGGAAAAGGACAGCACATAATAGGGCTAAAATCAGCTCTTTTAATGACTGCTGAAGTTCTACCTCTTCTTATTTTTGCATTTATTGTTGCAGGCATGGTACAAGCACTAATCCCTCAAGAGATAATCTCAAGATGGATTGGAGAAGGCTCAGGGTGGAAGGGCATTTTTATTGGTACAATAGCAGGAGGTATTATGCCAGGAGGTCCTTATGTAAGTCTACCTATTGCAGGGGGTTTTTTAAGATCGGGTGCAAGTATAGGTACAATTGTAGCTTTCATTACCGGCTGGTCGTTACTTGCCTTCTCTAGACTCCCAATGGATATTGGAATTCTTGGATGGAAAGTAACTCTTATAAGGCTAGCATGCACTTTTTTCTTCCCGCCTATAGCAGGCTTTATTGCCTATGCTATCTTTGGGAAAATCAACTTTTAACTCTTTATTTATAAAATTGTATCATGAAAATTTTTTCTGATACTAATTGTTATAATCTGAGCTTTCATAGGACGTGGACATGCCTCAGAGCTCCTTAATCCTTGTCTCTCTTAATTTGTGTATATACAATGAACTAAAGTCAGTGTTTCTATCGCAATCAAAAGAGGAGGCAACTATAAAGTAATAGAACTTTTAAGTAAAGTATGAAAAATTCTATAGTAATTTTAGCCAAAAGCTTAATGATGAGGCTAAAAAAGCTTTAACATTTACTAGTTTTCCAATTGAACATCATATAAGAATTAAAACTACAAATCTTGTAGAAAGACTAAATGCAAGAATTAAAAAGAAGAATAAATGTTATTAGGATTTTCCCTAATATAGCTTCTGCATTAATACTTATTAGCTGTCTTTGTATGGAATATCATGAAGAATGGATAAGTGCAAGAAAGTATCTTAATATGGAACCATTATATATAATTTAAAGAAAGAAAAGTTTAAAATAGAATCAAGCTTAGTATTGGTTTCCTAGGAGAATAAGTAGCGATGGAAAAACTTACAGAAAAAAACTTGCATAACTAACATAACTAAAAAACTACAGAAAAAAATAAGCATGACTTATAACGTAAATTTATTGAAGAGTTAATAAACGATGATATAATTAAAAGAAATTTTTTTCAAAACTTGTAGTTTTTATTAGCGTTTTTATAAAAACAAAAAACAATATAATGAGTAAAATTTTTAAGATAGTTTGTCGAATGAACAATGAAAACTTATAGATTTTCAGTAATAATCGAAAAAGACGAAGAGGGTTTTTTTGCATATTGTCCAGAGCTTCAAGGATGCTATACTCAGGGCAATACTTATGAAGAAGCTTTAGATAATATTAGAGATGCCATTCGCCTACATTTGGAAGATAGATTGAGTAGCGGAGAGCAAATTCCTCAATCTGAATTAGTAAGTCTAACATCTTTAGAAGTAGCAATATGACAAATAAGTTACCAAGAGTTACTTTAGATGAAGTTATTAAGGTTTTGGGGAAAATAGGATTTTTCCTTTCCAGGCAAAGTGGCAGTCATAAGATTTATAAGAACAAGGAAGGTAAAAGAACAACAGTACCATATCACTCAGGAAAAAATTTTACACTCTAAAACATTGAAAAGTATTCTTAGGGATACTAATTTAACAATAGATGAATTTAAAGAATTATTGAAATAATTATTGGTAATTATAAAAGATTTGCCACCATAATATAATGGTGGTATGAATATAAAAAGCTTTGAAAGCATTATAAAGACTTAAAAACAAAGAAAAAAGGTACCTTGGAAAACTGTGTAAGGAAAATAACATAATCTTCTTACATGCGCTGTAGCTCTAAAAAGTTTTATAGGATAAGAAGAGATCGATTTCGCTTAAAAGAAATGTGGCTATGAATTTGGACTTTTTTATAAGAAGATGGATTAGTAAGCTTAAAGATATCCTTAAAGAGATTAGCTTATATCTTATAAAGCTTTTTTAAGCTTTTAGATCTCTTACTAGGAAAGTATCTATAAAAGATGGGAATATCCTATCCAACTTGTACTTAAGACATTTAATATTATTCGTATGGCAATTACTGCTAATAGTCCTTAAATGGAAACTCTCTTCTTTCTTAAAGAAGTAGAGATAGATTAAGACTTATTTTTAAGGAAGACAAAAAGGCAAAAGAAAAAGGGGATCTAAAAATAAAATTTATAAGTACTATCAAATACATCTCTCTCATTTCGCTTCATCCACAAGATTCTAGTAGCTGGCCAAGATGGATCTACATCAGGATAACCAGTTTTTCTGTACATTTCACTTATATTAAAGTTTTTTCTAATTTCTTCTGCTTCCTCTTTAGATCTTGTATCTATCCAGACGATAGCATTTCTTAAAGGATTTCCATAGAAATCCACAGGAACAATTGTTTCGCCTTGAGAAGAAGTTCCTATGCATACTATATTTTTAGATCTATCCCCTAACTTTTCAGAAAGCTTCTTTAAAATTATTAAGAGGTTTTCCCAATAAGAATTAGCATCATTCTCAACTATATCTTTTCTTGGAGTTAAGAGTTGATATTCTATCGATTCAAAAGCTATTTCCCTTCCATTTACATCAAAAACTGCACCTTTTAAATTAGAGGTCCCAAGGTCAATGGACATAATCAGTTCTTCACTATATTTCACATCAATCCTCCTTCTAATCCAAGGGGCTTTTACTTTTTAAAAATCTTTATCTAAGAATTCTTATTTTTTAAGAATCTTTATCCATGAGATCAATAAATCATAAATATCTAATAAACATAGCGACAAGTGATCCCCCTGCCAAATCTTTTATAACTACCTTTATTTAAATTATCCTGTAATCATCTAAAAAAATAACACTACCAAGATCACTTACAGAATCAAAGAGCTTTTTGTCAGCCGTTATACATTGAACGTTTATATACTCAGCTAAAGCGATATAAATGGCATCATAAATAGTTATTTTTTTTAAAAATCTAAGGTTTATGGCTTCTCTTAATAATGCAAGAGTAGGCTTAACAAACTTAATATCCATTTTACATAGACTCTCAACAGCTTTACTTACTTTTTCAGAATCAAACAATGAGTTATAAGAAAGAGCATTTGCAACTTCACAGATTAGAAGATCTGGAGCTACAAGAAATATCTTTCCATCTCTATGTTGAATTCTTATTGATGAGGCTTTTTCCACATACTCCTCATTTTCAGAGGAGAACCATTTCATGCAAACCGAAGCATCTAAAACATAAGTTTTTGGAGCTTCTCTTATTAAAAATTCAAGCTCATCTTCATTATTATCTTTATTTATAAATCCTTCATCCATAAATCTTCCTAATCTTATCTAGCTTCTCTCCACTTTCTTATTTCAGATATCCCATCCCATCCTCTTGAATACCTTCTTAGATCATCCTGAATCTTTATAGCCATTTCGATATTCTTTCTTCTGGCATTTTCTGCATTTTTTCTTTCAATTTCTCTTTTATAAAGCTCAAGCGCTTTCCTTATAAGTTTACTTCTACTAATGTTCTCGCTCCTGCTAACTTTATCTAGCTCTTCTAGTTCTTTTTTATCTATACTCAAATTTATTCTTACCATTCTCTTTGCCTCTCTCACTACAAAATAGCCAACATAGTTACCTAAATTATCTAAATTATCTAAATTATCTAAATTATCTGAATTTTATTTGAATTATCTTAAGCTACCCAAGTTATCTAAGAAACCAATGGCTCTACAATTTAATTTCATGCTATAAAAATAGCGCTCTCATTAAACTTATTTTGTATTATTATTGATGTGAACCCCATATATTACACTAAACTTATTTTTTTATATCTTGATTTTAGCAAATTTATTATATCATAATTTATAATTTAATACACAAATTTATTTATATTTTGATGCTATAATCATTATCCTGTTTCTCCATCTTTTATATCACCAATTGTCCCAGTAATAATTCGACTCATTACCTCTTAGCCCGAGGCGAATGCATATCTCAGGATTTATCTTCATTCGAGTAATGTATTTCTCACAGATAACAAACAATCAAAAATCTTATTTTAAAAAAATAAATGTCGATCACAATGGTAGACTCGCAATGGCAGGACAATTAGGAAATTTCTTGCTATAAATCACTAA
>JACIXO010000107.1 GCA_014360385.1 Actinomycetota bacterium
GAAATAGAATAAGCCTCCTGTATCTGGCCATAGCTATCCTGCAAAACATAGCTAAAACTTCCATGCAATACACCTTTACTCCCGGAACACAGAGATGCCCCGTGCTTGTGGCTCTGGATACCTTTACCCCCTGCTTCAACTCCTACTAATCTAACAGTATCTGTATGTTTAAGAAACGGGTAAAAAATACCAATAGAATTACTTCCTCCGCCAACACAGGCAACAATATAGTCAGGAAGCCTTCCTTCAAGCTCCATTATCTGCCTTTTAGTCTCTTTTCCAATCACCATCTGGAAGTCCCTTACTATAGTGGGGTAAGGGTGAGGACCAACTACGGAACCGATAACGTAGTAAGTATCATCTACATTAGCTACCCACCACCTGATAGCCTCATTTACTGCATCCTTTAAAGTCTGGCTACCAGAGGTTACCTCAACAACCTCAGCCCCTAAAAGCTTCATTCTGAAGACATTAGGAGATTGCCTTTTTATATCCTCACTTCCCATAAAAATCTTGCATTCAAGGTTAAAAAGTGCTGCTGCTGCGGCAGTCGCAACTCCGTGCTGGCCTGCTCCTGTCTCTGCAATGACTTTTTTCTTTCCCATCCTTTTAGCAAGAAGAACCTGACCAACAGTGTTATTTATCTTATGTGCACCTAAGTGACACAAGTCTTCTCTTTTTAAATAAACCTTTGCTCCCCCTAGATAATCGGAAAACCTTTTTGCAAAATAAAGAGGAGTTGGTCTTCCTACATAGTGTTTTAAATAATACGAAAGCTCTTTATTAAATTCTTTGTCCTTCTTGTAAAAAAAATAATTTTTCTCAAGCTCTTCTAATGCACCCATCAGTGTTTCCGGAACAAAGCGACCTCCAAATTCCCCGAAATATCCCTTTCTACCCTTTCTAATCCTGGCTCTGGCTCTGCTCCTGCCTGATGCATCTTTAAGACCTCTGTAACCTCCATTTCCTTTCACACCTTCCCCTCCCTTCTTTTCCTTGCTGCCTCCACAAACTTTTTTACTTTCTCCCAATCCTTCTTACCTGGAGAAATCTCAAGTTTAGAGGAAGCATCTACTCCATAAGGTCTCACCATTCTTATGGCTCTCAAGACATTTTGAAAATCCAACCCACCTGATAAAATTATCGGATACTTTTTACCCAGATTCTCTGCAATCTCCCACCTGAAAGACTTACCTGTTCCTCCATACATGTTCTGTTCAAAACTGTCGAGAAGAAAATAATCCACAACCCCACTAAGTTCGTCTAATCTTTTCCACAGCAAATGTGGAAACTGCCAGAAGTCTTCTTCTTCACCCACCCTTATTGACTTTATGATTTTTTTACCACCTTTAGGTGTAATTTCTTTAGAAATGAGCATTCTTATCTCACTCAAATAACAAATGTCCTCATCTCCTGATAGCTGAATATAGTCAAGGGAAAGTTTTTCAGCAATATCTACCACCCTTTCTATTTTCTCATTTACAAAAACCCCAGCAATAGAAATGCCCTCTCTAAACTTAAGAGAACTTATAATTTCCTGTGCTTTATTTACTTCTACACTTCTTGGGCTTGGAGCAAAAAACACAAACCCCAGTGCATCAACTCCTAAATCTGAAATATACTTTGCATCTTCTACATTTGTAATTCCACAAATCTTTACCCAGACCATATAATCCCGACGTTATACTCCTTATGTTTCACATTGTTATTACATTGTTATTATATACATTATTTTTTATATATAGTCTCCTCATCATACTACCCCTTTTCTGCATTACCTTTCTACACTTAAGAAGTAGTTAGATCTTAAGTTTAAATCAGAAACTCTTTCTTAAGTACTTTTTCCATGGTGGCCAGTGTCTCATCAGTGTTTTTACTTCTCATAAAATACCCACCGATTAAAAAAGTGCTTACTCCTTTTTCAAAAACTCTTTTTATATATCCGATATCCTCTATTCCACTCTCGCATACAAATATCTTTTCTTTAATATATCTCTTCGCTCTCTTGTTTGCATAATCCAGAATACCGACAGTTACCTCATGGTCAACTTTCATATTTTTTAGGTTTCTATTGTTGATACCGATAAACTCAGCACCTATATCAAAAGCCCTGTCAAGCTCATCAAAACTGTGAACCTCGACAAGAACATCCAGTCCAAGTTTCTTCCCGAGTTGGTAAAGTTTCTTCAGTTTTCTTGTCCCCAGAATTGAGCTTATAAGTAAAATGCAATTTGCCCCGGCTTTAAGACTCTCATAAACTTGCTCTTCGTGAAAGATAAAGTCCTTCCGCAGGATAGGTAAATTCGTAACTTCTTTCACCTTTTCTATATCCGAAAGATTCCCCTTAAAATAGATGGGTTCTGTAAGAATCGAAATCCCTTTTACAAAGCTACTATACCTCTCATAAAGCAAAGCCATTTTTTTGATATCAACTGCATCATTAATTACCCCAGAAGATGGAGAGGCTCTCTTAATCTCAGCAATTACATTTACTTTACTTCTATCTATGTTTTTTACAAGACTCTTCCCTGGCCTTTCACAATAACATAGAGGTGTTCCAGTTTTATCATCCAAAATGTGCGTCTTTTTAAGCTTTTTTATCTCCTTTTTTTTCTCAAATAGTATTTCCTGCAAATATTTCACTAAATCTCCTCCTTTAACCACACATGTTAAGTCCATGTTTCTCCAATACATACTAACCACATACAAGATTCTATCCATTAGACCCTGTTAGTAAATTCGATTAACCTGTTTAACTTATCCAGGGCTCTTCCACTATTTATAGAATTTTCAGCCAGGCCTATAGCCTCAGATAAATTAGAAGCTTTACCACCTGCGACTATAGCTGCAGCAGCATTCAAAACCGCACAGTCTCTTCTGGCTCCTCTCTCGTTTCCAGAGAGAATATTAAACAAAATCCTGGCATTCTCTTTTGCATCCCCACCCCTTAATTCCTCTATGCTATATTTTTTAAAACCAAGATCCGATGGATTAAGTACATATCTTGAAACTTTACCATCGTTAAGTTCCGAGACTAAACTACTTTCAGAAACAGAAAGTTCATCCAGAAGCTCAAGACCATAAACAACAAATGCCCTTTTAACACCCAGATTCTTAAGAGAATGAACCATAACATCCATAAGTTTCTCATCAAAAACTCCAAGCACTCTTCCATTTGCCATGGCAGGATTGGTAATTGGACCCAATATATTAAATACAGTCTTTATTCCCATCTCTTTCCTTGCTTTTGCAACATACTTCATAGCTTTATGAGCAGAAGGAGCAAAAATAAAACCGATCCCTATTCTGTCAATACACTTTCCAACCTTATCACAATCAAGATCAATTTTTACCCCCAATTCTTCCAGAACATCAGCGCTTCCACTTAAACTTGAGACACTTCTGTTCCCATGTTTCGCTACCACAACTCCAGCACCTGCTGCAATAAAGGCCGAAGTTGTGGAAATATTAAAAGTGTTCTTCTTGTCTCCTCCTGTTCCACACGTGTCCACTACAGTTTTGTGTTTTGTTACTACTTTGTTAGCTTTCTCAAGCATAGCCCAGGAAAAGCCACTTACCTCTTCAATACTCTCCCCCTTCATTTTCAGCGCTGTAAGAAAAGCTGCAATCTGGCAGTCATTAACCTTACCATCCATAATAAGTTTCATGGACTCATAGGCTTCATGCTTAGTTAAGTTCTCACTCTTCATCACCTTTTCAAGCATATCCAGTAGCATTTCTATCACCCCTTGCCTTATTTAAAAGCCGAAATACTAACTCACAGCTCTAAATAGAGGAGCTGCCTTATTTATAGTTTCTTTCCATTCGTTTTCCGGAACCGAGTCATACACTATTCCTGCTCCTGCCTGAATAAAAACTTTTCCATCCTTTACCAGAGCCGTTCTTATAGTAATGCAGGAATCAAGACTCCCGTCATAACCAAAGTATCCCACTACACCGCCATACGGACCCCTTCTACATGGTTCAAGTTCACTTATTATCTGCATTGCCCTTACTTTTGGAGCACCTGTCAGTGTCCCTGCAGGAAAAGTACTTTCCAGAGCCTGATAAATACTTTTATTTGGATCAAGAATCCCTTCTACCCTGGACACCAAATGGATCACATGAGAATACTTTTCTACACTCATGCATTTCTTGACTTTTACACTCCCATACTTACAAACTCTTCCTAAATCATTGCGTGCGAGATCAACAAGCATATTGTGTTCCGCTCTCTCTTTTTCATCACTCAAGAGATCATTAATCAATATCTTATCTTCTCTGGGGTCTTTACCCCTCTTTCTCGTCCCGGCAATGGGACAGGTTAAAATTTTCCTCCCTGAAATCTTAACAAGAGGCTCAGGAGAAGAGCCTATTATCTGAAAATCTCCGAAATTTATATAAAACATATAAGGAGATGGGTTTATGGTCCTTAATCTTCTGTATATGCTAAAAGGATTTGAAGAATAGCTTTTTGAAAACCGCTGAGACAGAACAACCTGAAAGGCCTCTCCTTCAATTATGTATTTTTTTGCCTTTTCAACTGCCTCTAAAAAGTCAGGTTTAGTGAAATTAGAATTTTTACTAATATCCCCAAACGAGCCATTAGAGCTCTGGTCTAAACTATTAAAATCAATAAAGTCACCAGAAATAAAGTTATTATCTATGTTACTTTTTAGACCTTCTAGACCGAAAGAATTATTTCTAATTTCTTTAAAAACGTTTGTTTGGAAAATCCTTGCCTGAATATCTTCAATTTTCTCTACTGAAAGGGAATACGCCCTTTCTGGAGGAGTATCTTTGTCGATTTTTATAGTGGAAACTATCTTCATACGATTAAACAAATGGTCAAAAACTATTACCATATCAGTCAAATAAAGCATCATTTCAGGAAAATGAATTTTTTCTTCCGGAAGCTTTATATTCTCAAAATACTTTACCAGGTCATAGCTTAAGTATCCTACTGCTCCTCCGACAAAATGATTAAGGTTGGGGTCTTTGCATATATGGTAATCTCCCATCACTTTTTCCAATTCTTTCAATGGGTTAGCTATCCTTACAACTCTTTCGCCCTGGTTTTCCCTTATCTGGCTAAAAACATTGTTATCAAACACCAATCTTGACTTTATTCCCACTCCCATAAAGGAATACCGGGATAGATTAATTGCACCTTCTATACTCTCAAGCAAAAAACTCTCCTTCTCCAAGCCTCCTGCCTTCATAAATATAGAAGCAGGAGTCTCTGTATCTACTACATATTCTCTGTACACCGGAATTAAATTATAGTTCTGAGCTTTCTCTATATATTCCCTTTTAGATGGCTGGTACATATTTTTAAAATCCTTCTTAGCCTTTCTTAGTCTTTCTTTAAAAAACCCATTTTTAATATAATCCTGCC
>JACIXO010000108.1 GCA_014360385.1 Actinomycetota bacterium
ACTTATAATCCTGCCACTTTTAATATCAACATCTGCGGGAATACCAATACATATTCCTTTAATTTTAAGTCCATTCTGACTTTTCTCCTGATTATATTTTGCTAAAATATGAGCTATTTCTTCTTCCAGCTTATCTACTACATCTTTACCGTTGGAGATTTTAAATCCTTCATGCTTTTCAACTATCTCATTTGCAAAATTTGCAACAGCTATCTTTAGCTTTTCCTTTCCAAGATCAATTCCTATTACCAGCCCCCTATCTTTGTTTATCCGAATAAGAGTGGGCCTTTTACCACCTTTTGTTATTTGCTTTTCAGCCTGTAAAACATAACCTTCGTTTATTAGTTTTTCTATTGCCCTGGAAACTGCTGGAGCACTTATGTTAAGCTCCCTGGCTATTTTAGATCTTGGGTTGGGTCCATTTTCGCGAAGATAGTTAAAAATAATAGACATATTAATTTTATGCTGAAGTTCAGCACTTGCTGTTCTTGAAAATTTTAGAAACTTTTCCATTGCTAACTGCTAATTAATTTTTGATAACTGAAAGTTCTAGTAACCAAGCAGCGTAAATACTGGGCACCGGACCAATACACACTAAAATCCAATTGTTTAATTAGTTAATTAGTTAGTTAATTACTGTTAGTAAGTAATTATCAGTATATCAGAACTTTTCTCTTTGTCAAATAGTTTTTCGAGAATTTGTTGTTATTCAGCAATATTTTTATTTTGTAAAATGCTATAGAATAGATTTGATAATTTAAGGTCGTGAAAGTTAAAAGATACATAAATTTAAATGAACCATGTGACAAAATCAAAGAAGGTGTTCCAGAAAATCAACACAAACAAACGTAAACTATGGAGAGAGTTAAAGAGTTTTTTACTTCTGAAAACTTTAAAGAAAATCTAAGAGTAATCTGGGAAAAAATCTATAGCTGGCTTGCTGATGTCCTGGATAAACTCTTTGGACGTATAACCTATGAGCCTATAAGAGAGCTTCTTACTAACCCCTGGTTCTGGATAATCCTTCTCGGATTATTCATTCTTGGAAGGATTTTTAGAAGACGATAGCCTTTTTCTAAAACTAAAGGTTAGAAGAAAAATTGCAACGAATATGAGTAAGATGCTCAAGGCTGCTACTTTTCCAGGATTATTCCTTAACTTTCTTGCCACAAGATAAAGTCTTGAATTTGCCTTCTTAAGATACTCAAGAAACTTATCGTCCAAAAGAAGTCTATCTTCATCAGTAAGACTGGATATCCTCCCCATTATTTTCTGTTCAATATCATCAGAAGGCTCGATTACAGCTTTCTTTACAATTTTCAAATACTTACCTAGTGCGCTCATAATAGGATGTACACAAACTCCTACTCTTTACTCCTATTTTGCTTATGTCTCGAATCTCTTAATTTCTCCTTTATCATCTTTCTTGCTCTATGGATATTAGTTTTAATTGTCCCAATAGGTTTACCAGTAAGCTCAGAAATCTCTTTGTAACTGTAGTCTTGCAAATCTCTCAATATTAAAGGTACCCTATAGTTTTCATCAAGCGATACTATTATCTTTAAAACCTCCTTCACCGTTTCTCTATCAAAAAATCCTGACTCGGGGCTGTGATTGAAGTTTGCAATGCTAATCTGGTCAAAACTATCTATTTCATCAAGGCTTATTTTCTTATCCGATGTTTTAGATTTTATCCTCAATTTATCTATGCAAGTATTTACAGTCAACGTCCTCACCCAGGTTTTAAAACTACAAACTCCCCTGAAATCCTTAATCGAAAGATAGGTCTTTACAAATACCTCCTGGCTTGCATCTTCCGCTTCCTGTGCATCCCTCAGGATAAAGAAAGCAGTTGTATATACATACTTGGAATACCTCCTCACAAGCTCCTCAAACGAGGCTCGGTCACCATCTCTAAATCGTTGCACCAGTATTTTATCATCAAGATCTCTTCTTCTATTTAATTCTTTGTTATTCTCTTTAGTATACCCTGAATCCTTTAAGGTTTTATCAGCTCTTTTTTCTTTCCCAAGTTCTTCCAATGTCCTTTCCTTTTAATAATTCTCCTCTCTTTGTCAATTCTCTTCTCTTTATTAGCCTGAATGTCAGTTAGCCTGAGGGCGTTTCAACTAACTCTACCTTCAGGTTTAGATATTTACCTCCTCTATATACTTTTAGCTCAACCACATCGCCAACATTATGTCTTAGCATTTGAGCTAGTAGCTCATAAGGAGATTTCAATGATACTCCATTAAATTCTACTATTACATCACCAGCTTTAAGACCAGCTTTATGAGCAGGGTAACCCTTCATCACACTTCTGATATACACACCTACGACATCGGTTGTATTTTCCCCCATCTCTATACCCATAAAGGGTATCCTTGCCCTTCCATACTTTATTATCTGATTTGCTATATTAACTGCAGTGTCACTTGGAATAGCAAATCCGATACCAGCACTTGCCCCCGATGGAGAAACTATCAAAGTATTTATTCCTATCACCTGACCTGAAGAGTTTAGAAGCGGTCCTCCACTGTTACCCTGGTTTATAGCAGCATCAGTCTGGATTAAATCTACCATGGGAAGTGCATCAGAAGATATAGCAATATCTCTACCCTTAGCACTAATTACTCCTACAGTTACGGTCTGAGAAAGCCCGAAGGGGCTTCCGATAGCAATTGCCATCTCACCCACGTTTACATTTTCTATCGAGGTAAAACTTGCAGCCTTTAAACCTGGAGCATCTATCTTTATTACTGCTACATCAGTGTCCTTGTTTGCCCCAACTAGTTTTGCAGGATACTCAGAACCATCATACAGGGTAACCAGAAGCTCCTCTGCACTACCTGCCACATGATTATTCGTAATTATGTAGCCAGTTTCAGTATAGATAACACCTGATCCCACTCCCTCTGCAAGGTATTCCTGTCCAAATATGTCCTGTTGTTTTACCCTTACCCTTATGTTTACCACAGAAGGTGTGGCTTCTCTTACAACCTGGCTTACAGCCTTGTTGAACTCCTCGAGGGTTATGATTTTACCTTCCCCTTTTTCCTGGAGACCAGGAAGTTCTATGTTTTCGCCGGTTCCTGTCTTCGTTTGCTGCTGGGCCTCAGCAGTCTCTTCCCCCTGTAGCTTCTGGGTTTCCTCTGAAGCCTTAGCTTCTGCTGAAGAGCTGGCTTTCCCTCTCAATAGATCCTGGGGCGAGACCTTGTTTATAACTGATAACATTCCCAGAGTAAACATAGATCCTATAAATAAGAATAAAAGTGCTCCAACTATAGCAATGAGAACCTTTACGAAAAGCGATGCTCCTCTCCTTCTTGACCCATTATCAGGAAAAATATCACTGCTCATAATAGCCTCCCCTTCTCACTTGCTTTCACTCTCTATTTCTACTCTAATTTCAGCTTCTTTTCATTTTTTTCTTTTTTATTTTTTCCTTCTTTATTCCTTCTTGCATCTCCCATTCCAGAAAGGAAAAACTGTATCTAAATCCTCCCTACAACCTACACTCCCTATACTCCCTACACCCACATTACCAACATTACCAACATTACCAACATTATAATCAGAAAAAATGAAGCAAAAATGAACATTATTTTTTTAATTCTTCAACATCTAGCCCTTCTGATCTCAGCTTTATTGCATCTTCCTGGATTTTTACCACTGCCTCAGAAGGAGTTATATTTCCTCTTATCACATTTTCGATATTAGTTCTGAATGCATCTCTTATGACCCTCATGAGCTTGTCATAGGGTTTTCCTCTACATATTTTAGCCTGTTGAAATGCCTCATAAATTAGTTCATCGTTCGAAAACGTGCTATTGCTATCAATGTCTTTAAGAACAGGAAAACTCTGCGTATTCCAGGTCCAGCTTATCTGTATCTCTTCAGAAAGCATGTAGTCTATGTAAGCTTTTATAGCTTCCAGCTCATTTCCATAACAGTTAACATTAATCATAAACCCTGTACCTGAAATCAAAGGAGTAGGATTCTTACTTCCCTGCCATGCTATAGGTATTTTTGATATTCCAAAATTAAGCCCACCGTTTTTGTATTCTTCTATCGCCCAAGTTCCATTTATAATCATGGACACGCTTCCGTTTTTGAAAAGCTGGTTCATCTCTTCATAGCCAACCTCATATGGCAGAATTTTTTCTTCGCTGTAGATATAATTCAAAAACTCAAGTGTTTTCTCAGTAGCCTTGTTATCCAGGGCAAGAGAATAAGAATCATAATCAACTATCCAGTCTGAGTATCCTCCTATGAAAGGAATTATCCAATCGGGCTCAGCTTCGTTTAAAAGCCACCCATATATCTGCTTTTTAAAGTCATTGACCTTTTTACAATGCTCAATTACACCCTCAAAATTAGTGGGCGCTTCTTCCACCAGGTCTTTATTATAAAAAAAGACTAAAAAATCACTGCTTCTAAAAGGTATGATATAGTTTCTTCCATTGTATCTAGAAATTTCTACAAGCCCATCTATGATTCTATTATAATCAACTTCACTGGTTATCTCCTTAAGTACATTTGAAGAGGCCAATCTGATCATACTATCCATGCTCATAAGTACCAGCTCGGGCCCTGATCCGGCAAGACTCGCTGCCTCAAATTGGTCTTCGAGCTCTTCCTGGCTTCGAAAGTGCCGCGTCTCAATCTTTATTGAGGGATTTTCCTTCATAAAGTTGTCATTGCTCTCAACCAGAGCTAACCTTTCTTTTGCCTCGCAGCTATCCCAGATAGTTATCTCTACCTTTTGTACTGGTTCCTCCTCCCGCAAAGCCTCTTCAGAGGTGCTCTCTGACACCTCTTTCTGGCTTTCGTTCTTCGCAATCCCGGCTTCTCTTGTTTTGCAAGAAGTAAAAACTAGAGTTAGAAGAACACATAGAATACATAATAAAACGTAAACTACCAGGAGAAGGAAAGTACGCTTTTTCTGTATATTATTTTCCTGTGCATTTATTTTCCTGTGCATTATTACTCTGCCTTACTCTGCCTACTTTTAATTCTAGTGTGCTTGACGTTAAGGTTTTTCATCGTTTTTCTCAACCGACTCATATAGCGAATATTTTTTCGATGCTCTCTATTGGTTTAAATTATAATCCCTATCTTTATCTTTATCCCTACTTCTATCTCTAATACTCCCTATCCCCATCCCTATCCAACCATACCCAATTATACCTTTTCCTGCTCAGTTCTAATATACCTTTAATTATACCCAAATGTGCTTACACACTCGTTTACCATCTCCCCGCTCAGTTATTATGTACCTTTAATCATATAACCCTTAAGATATATCTTTGATCCAAAACATCTGGCATAACATCTGGCATAAACTGTATAAACAGGGCTCTCCTTAA
>JACIXO010000109.1 GCA_014360385.1 Actinomycetota bacterium
GCGGATGTGCTCTTCGGCGGGCATGAGGCCCTCTGGCGCAGTCTCTTCTTCCTCTCCTTCGCCTGGCTCTGCCCCTTCCGCTTGTGCGAGGCTTTGCGAACCTTTAAGGACGAACTGAAAATAGAGGTGGTGAGGGGTAAAGGGCATCCCCAAGAAATAAAGGTTATTGCTTCATGAGTTTCTCCTCTTAAAGACAAACCCCTTTACAGACTTGACTTTTGCTGAATTTTTCCATATAATTATGGGCGATGTTAAACTTTAGTGTATTTGAATGGAATATGTTGACATACAAAACTTGGAGGCTTGAAGGATATGACCGATAAAGAAGAAAAATTGATGACCGTGAAAGAGGTGGCAGAATACTTAAGGCTTGATGAACACACAGTTTACAGAATGGCAAGGAAAGGGGAAATCCCAGCTTATAAAGTGGCTGGACAGTGGAGATTTAAAAAGGAGCTTTTGGATAAGTGGTTGGAATCTTATATTGTGAAAGAGAAAAGATAACAGGATTGAATATGGCTTGCAAGAAAAGTGTACAGATAATTTTTAGGAGAGCAAACACATATCAAAGCATGAGGATTTCAGATGCAACTCCAGATCAAAAGTGCTTCTGTATTACGGATATAAACAAGTTAAGTTAAATCGGGGGCAAGGTGTTAGAATGAAAAAAATAAAAATAAAAAATAAAGATTTGCTTATTAGAATTTTCAAGACAATTTCTTGGCTGGACACTCGAAGATGGAATATAGAAGATAATTATAACTTTGTAAATTTTTTCGGAGATGATCTAACGAATTGTGAGAAGATACTTACACATTGGATTTGTTATATTGCAGATAGACAAATGCCATTTGAAATTGTGTGGGATAAGGGGGGATTTGTTTTTTCTGAGCTAGTATATGAATATTCAAGGAATAAAGACATGTCTCCAGATAAGATTCTTAAAGAACATTACGAGAAATATCAAGATAAAGATAAAGATAAAGAACGATTCAGATTTAAATCTAAAACAAGCGATGTTACTTTTGCTTCCAGATATGTAACTGACGATTACCAGAACATACTCCAGACTTTAGAAATATTAGATAAGTATGAAATAAGCATAAATGGAAAAAAATATAAACGAAATATTGTTGCTTTTGTCTTGCATTTTATTCAAAGATTTGAAGGAAAAGATGACCTTCTTATAAGAGTAGCGTGTGCTTTACATTTATCAACTTATCAGCTTGACGGAAAGAAAGCGAATCCTAAGGAAGTCATAGAAATTCTAAATTCTGATGAAAAATTTGAAGAAAAACTCAAGGAATTCAAAAGGACTTCCACAAACGGAAAAAAGAGATTATGGTGTTGTATTAGAGATTATAAAAAAGGATTGTACCATGAGATATTTAAAAATGCTATAAAAGAAGTAGTCTCTAACTATAATGCAAACAAGCTAATCAATGTGTGGAGTAAATTACCTATGAATCAAATAGAACTCCCTGGTGATGTCTGGAATAACAGCCCATTATTTAAAAATAACTTATTCGCAGATGTGTTGGATCTTGATAGTATCCCAAAAACTTGGACTATGCCAAAAATTGTTAGAGATGTTTATGAACAATTAGAAAACGATGATGAGGTTAAAAATTTTTATCCCGAACAATTTGATATTACCTTTGATTTTGTACCCAGAATGTGTAATAAAAAATTATGCAACGTTTGTCTTTTTGGGGAAAAAGGCGTTGAACTTATTTGTATTCCAACAAAAGATAAATATTGTCCTGTAGCGTTGTTAAGCTGTGGTTATATTGCTAAATGTGAAGGAGAAAGTTGTATTATAAGAATGGGCATTAGTAAGGGGATATGTAAAGGTGGATTAAAATGATTATAATACACCTCGCCCCCCGACTCTGCGGCGCTTCGCACCTTGCCCCACTACGTGGAGTCACTTAACAGGTAGCATATCCGACTTCTCTATTGCCCCGTCCAAATTCCTCGCTCTGCTCGGAACTTCGGATATGCCCAGAATGTTGTGCGACATCGGCACACGATTACACATTCCCCCAAATTATTTCACATTTCCCTTGTTCGTCAACAGCTATAATAAAATCCACAAGGTGTTTTGTTTTAAGAACCTTCTCAACTGTTCTTTTGCTATTTGGTATTCCGATGCCAACCTTGAGAGCAGAGGTATTGTATTCCATATGGAGTTTATTCAAACTGTGGGTGTAATTACCGGTCGTTTTTAGCTCGTGTAATTTCTCAAAATCGCCTTTCCAATACCTGTCTTTGTTTTCCATCATAATCAATATTTTATCCTTTAAGGCTATTATATCTGGTTTAATGCCCTCGTTCCTGTCCTGAGGAGTATCTGGATGTAAAAGGACCCCGGTTCCACTTTGAGGAAAGTCAAATGCTATAACAAAGTATCCTTTATCTCTGAGGAATTTTAAAATTGCCTTTGTCACAAATTCCTCTTTCATCACCCCTCCCTCCACACCGCCCCGTCTGGAAATAGGATGACATCTGCAAAGAACGAGTACACTCTTATGTGTTTTACTTTGGTAAACATACAACCATATCTTGCCTGCATGTAATATCTCGGAATTTCGTATCCCCTTAGTGCGGAAAAATTGGGTGCGCCAAGTAGACACCTTCCGGAAGCTCTAACTGAAGAAAGTGCAGATATGAAATCATTTATAGAACTTTCCTTTGTCGAAGCAATCGCTATGGTTTGGTTTGATGGGTCATAGTGGACTCGTTCCCATGCGAGAGCCAGATTCTTATCCCGGTCCTCATACGTTTTCCCAACACGACATCTCATGTAATCGAGTGCCGATAACGCTCCAGGGTACGGGTCACCTCGAAATCTTGCATCTATTTGATAAATTACCGTATCATCCCTAGAAGTCAGAAGATCGCCAAAAGTGTAGTTTGGTGGAAGGAATCTTCTCAGGAAGTTCAAAAGCGCTTGAGTGGGGACAACGATGGTTGCTGTGTCTGGTGACCATTGTCTTGTGTTACCTCCTTTGTTCATGTATTCTTGTTGCATCCAATTCCTCCTGTTGACAACCAACCTCTCGTTGATAAGGGGAAGAGCGACCCGTCCCCTTAAACTTCTTGAGAGGATCAGATTGATCAGATTGAAAAACTCCCTCATCTCGGGATCATTAGAATCTGGAGCCGATGGGAAGTTTTGATCGTTTCTCAAACCTTTGGTATGGACATTTGTCGGTCTAACGTTTGAGTGAGTTCTGTAATATGTTGGATGATAAAATAGAAGCGCGGGTATGTTGTATATTTGCATTAACCGCTCCATTGCATAAAAAATGTTTGGATTGATTCTATCCCACCTTTGAGAGGTCTGCCTTGTTATGAATGTGGCTTCTGGATAAATATATACGGCTGGTACCCCGTTCTCTACAGCTGCGGCAATTCTAGCAAACCTTTGGAAAGCGTTGTGACCCGTTCCCGCCTCCTTTGAGACCTCTATCGCCACTATTGGATCTCCGTCTTTTTCTATGATGATGTCTGGTGCGTCCAAATAAAGTATATTTTTTAAATGTCCGGGCATTCTGTGAAATTGACTGGGGTTGTTTGCATCACTCTCGGCTAATCTGCTGAGAGTATGGGGGTAATTTGCCAAATTGGTGTTTTGAATCAACCAATTAGCCAAATCCTGTGTGCTGTACCATATTCTAAACATGAGGTTCACCTTCGCTTCTTAATGATAGCTTTTGGATGCGAAAATCGCACTTCTGTGCCAAAGGGCATCGGTTACATTGTAGTTTGCGAGGTTTGCACACCAAAGCTGAGAAGTCCAGAAGATAATAGTTGTAATTTAAAAAGTCACGATCAGGGAGGAGCTTCTCTGCAAAATCCCACAGATAGTCTGCTTTGTGAATCTCTATGGCTTTTGGAAGGGAAAAAAACCTGTTGAAAACTCTTTGAATGTTGTGATCGACTATTGGCTTTCTTTTTTTGTAGAAAAAACATTCAACAGCATTCGCAATGTATCTGCCACACTGAGGGAGCTCAAGAACTTCTTCATATGTTGGCATTACCTCTCTTTCGCAGAGCAAAGAAGATATTTTTTTCAACGCATTGGCTCTCTGGTTGTGTAATCCCAAAGGTCTAAGTAATTCCTTTAACTCTCCCTCATCCTCGCGTGCGACATCACAAAATGTTTTAAATTTTTTTAGAAATATTTCTCTTAGAAATTTATCCACGTTTTCCGACTTAGTTTTTCTCAAGAGAAACTCCGCAATGAAAACCACGAAGAAGTCATCGTTTTTCTCCCTCCAAACAAACCCCCTCTTGTTTTTTCTTCCCCACTTAACAATACCATCAACGAAAAAACCTTCTTTTTCTGATAGGTGGCGAGGACTACCCATATCTCCTAATCACCTCTTTTATTCTTTCAGCTATGGCTTTTGCCAAAAGTGGTGGAACTGCGTTGCCTGTTTGAACCCTGCCCTGAACAACCCCACCAAAAAACTGATACCAATCTGGAAAGCTCTGTATACGCGCTCTTTCTCTGACTGTCAATCCTCTGGGGTCTCTGGGGTGCCCAAATTGGAACTGGGGCCGAATCCCCCCCGCAACCTGCGTTGGGCTTAGCTTGTCCCATGACAATCTAATTCTCTGTGTGAAGCGTGGATACATGGGCTCTCCAGGTTTTGTTCTCTTTATTCTTTCAACGGTGCTTTGTGGGTGTTTTGGGGCTTCGTGATTCAACAAAACAATGCTCCCATTTCTCATCAACTTTTGGTACTCGGTCTGTGGTGGTGTGGTGTAGAATGATTTTTTTTCACCTGGTTTCAAAGGTGGCAGGTCTCCTATGGCATCGAACACGGTCCTGTAAGGGCGCTCTGGGGTCCCAAACTCTGGCTCTGGCCAAACTATGGGGTATCCCTCCGCACTTGCGAGAAATATAAGCCTTTTTCGGATTTGAGGGACACCATAATCGGCTGCGTTCAGTATCCTGTGTTCCACTCTGTACCTCTTACCGATTTTTTCACCAGCAATCTTTATTTGTTTCTCGATTTCCACAACAAAACTGCCATTTGCTGTGCTTTTCATCCCAGACACGTTTTCCAGAACTAAAAAGTCGGGCTTCAACAACTTGACAAAGCGTATAAACTCCCAGAAGAGGTAATTTCTGGGATCGTTTGGGTTTCTTTTTCTGTTGTTGAGAGAAAAACCTTGGCAGGGGACCCCCGCCATCAGCACTTTGACCTCAATTCCACTTAGCAAGTCAACAACCAGATCATCGGGTATTTTTCTTATATCTCCCAGTATACCCATTGTCCTGGGATGATTGTGGAGAAAAGTTTCCATTGAGGGTTTGTGAATATCTATT
>JACIXO010000011.1 GCA_014360385.1 Actinomycetota bacterium
AAGATCTGCTGCATAGCTATGGGTAATAAAAGAAGAAATTGTTACTTTAGAACCTAAAAATATATACATTGTATCTCTCTTCTCATGTTTTTCATATTCTTTGCAACCTTTAGAAAACTCTTCTGGTGTTGGGATTCTTATACTATTTTTATTAGTACCCATAATTACATGGATCAAAAATTTATTTAGCTTCTTCAGTCTCTTCTGGCACCACACTTCTGGCACTGCGCTTCTGTCACTAAGAGTAAATATCTATCTATATCTTCTGGCTGCTTCCTTTATTCTACCTAGAAGCTCTTCTTCTGACTTTACCCCTGAAATATCAATATCTAGATCCATTAAAAATCTTATTGCACTTCTTACTATAACAGTGTTGGCTATTTTATGCCCCCCCGACTTTTTGCACTCTATACCAAGGTTTTCTAAGTACGAAACCATATCCGAGGGCATTGTAATGGGTACTCTGAAATAATCTTGCTTTCTTTCTACCATTTGACTTACCTCTTAGTTCTTTGATTTACTGTTTTGCTTTACAATGATTTTTTTACATCTTTATATATATGAGTATATTTGTTTAAATCCATATTGTCAAATGCTAAAATGCTCCATGTTTTTTATTAATGAGAAGTCACCATCTCTTGCAGCCTCCAGAAGTGGCCTCATATAGACATCAACCAGGCTCGAGCTTAAAGGTACAGGCATACTTTTAAGCTTGGATTCAAGCTGAGGATTTTTAGCAGCCTCAATCATTTTATCAATGTGTAAATCAGTAAAGCCAGGAATCTCACTAAGTTTCGTAGGAAATCCCACCCTTTTCGAGAAATCTATTACTGCCATAGCCAAAATCTCTCCAAGCTCTCTTGAGCTTATTTTGTCAGAGTCTAATTTTTTTAAATCGCTGTTAATGTAATCTTTAAAGATACCAGCCAGCTTTTTAAGCTTATCCCTCACTGATTTAGAAAAGAAAACAATATAATAAGGAAGAAGTATTGCACAAGCTCTTCCGTGGGACAGTATGTCCACAAGTGAAAAGCTATTAAGATGCGGTCCGTCAGTTGCACCCATCATTATAGCATACCCACCAAGGTCTGTAGCCAAACCCACCAACTCACGGAATCTAATGTTTCCAAGATCCTTGACAAGAAGCGGAAGAGTGCCAACTATAAGTGACATAGAAGTAAGACAAATATCTTCTACAAGCTTGTTATCTCCATTTTTATATCCAAGATATACTTCCAAAGAATGAGAAAAACCATCCATAGCACCATCTTTAGTAAGATCCTCAGACATTGAGAGAGTAGTTAAGTAATCAAACACTGCTCTTTGAGGTACTAAAATATCATCAATGATTATCTTTTTCTGATTTTTATCAGTATAAGTTACATTTGAATACTTGGTTAAGTGAGAACCTGAACCTGAAGCCACCTGAACTGCAACCAAAGGGTATAATTTCTTACCTTTGACCCTGGCTATCTCACTAACTTTGCCTTCTCCAAAAAATGGTTCTAAATCATTTGCCTCGGGGCTTAAGGATGCTAAAGCATTTGAAGCTTTAGCACAATCTATTGCAGAGCCTCCCCCAACACAGGTTATACTCTGAGGGCAAACTTTCTTAATAACATTAGCTAACTCAAACACATCTTCAGTAGGAGTATTAGGAGAAGCAGTATCAACTTCTTCCAAAATCTCTATACTATAATTCTCCAATATTGTTAGCACTTTTTTTCGTAAGTCTTTTGCCCAATCTCTCTGGGATATTATAAGCAGTGTAGTCTCCCCAAACTCCCTTACATAGCTTCCCACACTTTCAAGGCAGCCCACACCAAAAGTGTAGTTTCTACCTTTGTAATTTCTCATAAGTTCTTGAGCTATTTTTGCTTCCCTTTCGAAAGAGCCATCCATGATAGAAAATCCTCCTTTCATTCTTTCCATTTTTGCTCTCGCATCCAAGAAAATTCCTTTAAAAAAAACTCCGGTTCTGGCCTTAACTATAGACATCTTAAACTATCACCTCGTGCTTTTGAAGTAGCTTACATTATTGTTCTAGCCATAACTATAGACATTTTAAACCTTTTCTTTCATTCTGGTAAAGAATAAAATAGACACTCAAAACGAAAATAAGTCCTTAACATCTCAAAATATTAGTATTAAACTTATTTTAATCTAGGGCCAGAAACAAAACTCGGAAATAAGCACAAAGAAGAGGAGCAGAAACTATGAATTTTCAAGCACTTGATTTCGATGCAAACCCACTTCTTGCTATAGGAATCCTTTCAGTGGCAGGACTTCTTGGTGGGTTTGCTGCAAGAAAGTTTAAGTTTCCCACAATAAGTGGGTACATTATAATAGGGATTATCCTGAGTTTAGCCAATATAATACCAAAAGATCTGATAGACAATAAGCTGGATATAATAACTGATCTTAGCTTAGGAATTATTGGATATCTTGTGGGTGGAACCCTCTATATAGGCAAGCTTAAGAAGCTGGGGAAAGATATTCTTATAATTACCCCATTTGAAGCACTGGGAGCATGGGCATTCGTAGCCATTCTTGTGACCACTCTGGGTCCTTACATCATTAATTTTGGAATCAGTGCAGACTCCAATACCTCTTTCATCTTTAAATATCTCCCCATTGCCATCGTCATGGGAGCCATTTCATGTGCCACAGCACCAGCGGCTTCTTTTGCTGTAGTGCGGGAATATGGTGCCACCGGTCCATTTACCACCATACTCCTTGCCATAATTGTCCTGGATGATGCCATAGCAGTAATAGCCTACTCACTTGGTTCAAACATATCAAAATCCCTTATTCTCAAATCTACAAACATCAACTGGTATGAAGCTACACTTGCACCCTTTATTGATATTTTCGGTTCAATGTTTTTAGGAGCAGTACTGGGATTTTGTCTTATTCTAGCTGGAAAATTCATCAAGAAAAAACCCCAGCTTATGACAGCTATACTAGGTAGTATCTTTGTTTGCGCTGGACTTTCAGAGGCTCTGAACCTTTCCAATATACTTGCAAGCATGGTAATGGGTTTTATAGTAGTAAACATGCTAAAGCAAAACGAGAATATGTTTAATGTTGTACATGAGGTTGAAGAAATAATCTTTGCCATGTTCTTTACACTAGCAGGTGCTCATTTCGATTACACCATCATAAAAACAGCAGGAATTCTGGCTTTGGTATTAGTTGTAGGAAGGACTATTGGAAAGTTTGCAGGAGTGAGCGTAGGTGCAACTATAAGCGGCTCCTCACCCTCTGTTAAAAAATACTTAGGTTTTGGCTTATTTCCCATAGCTGGTGTCACTATCGGGCTATCCATGCTCTTAAAGAGATACCCCGCCTTTGCTGGAATAGAAAACATTATGATAAACGGAATCCTTGCTTCTGTAATAATAAACGAATTAATTGCACCATTTCTTATAAAATTCGCTCTTTTTAAGACAGGGGAAGCATCTCGTGCTGACTAGTCTCTTATATAACTTAATTAACACCCAGTCTGATCCATGAGTTTGTTTTCCATCACGGAAAAAGAAATGCTTCCGAATATGACAAAAGCTGATGAATTTAGGAAAATAAATGATAAAATAATAATTTGCCTGGTAATTCGTCTGGAGGAAGTCCAAGCATGAAAGAGCATACTGCAAAGCATATAATGACTAAGAAGGTTATTACTATAGGTAAGGATGCTACTGTAAAAGAATTGTCGGAATTACTCATAAAGAATAAGATATCAGGGGTGCCGGTAGTTGACGATAATAAAAAAGTAATAGGAATGATAACAGAAGCAGATATAATAAAGAAAGAGTCAAGTCTTCCATATCCCCTTTCCTTTGGCTTTGCTTTTATCAGAGATTTAAGTAGCCTTACCAAAACCACTGAAGAGTTTCTAAAAACACCTGTTGAAGAGGTTATGACACGCAATGTAAAAGTAGTCAATGAAGATACTCCACTTTCAAAGATAGTAAATATAATGATAAACAACAATATAAATAGAGTTCCAGTTGTAGACAAAAACAACAGATTGGTAGGAATAATTACAAGGGCAGATATAATAAGGTCAATGATAAGTAAGTGATGCTTTACCTTCTAAAGTAGCCGAAAAATAGTCAAAAAATAGAACTTACTAGAATAGCACAGCTTTTCCAAAACAACTAAAAAACCCAAAAAAATAAAAATAAATAAAATAAAAGGAAGCAAGATAAAAATGCAAATGCCCACATTTCACAAAATTTTAAGAGCGAACAGAAAGATAATAAAAATTTCCGTAATAGGTGGAAGCTCCTGTGATCAAAATATATATGAAGTAGCCTATCAAGTAGGCAGAAACATAGCGATCAATAACGCCATACTTATCTGTGGAGGGATGGGGGGAGTTATGGAGGCTGCCTGTAAGGGGGCTAAGGATGAAGGCGGTATAACAATTGGAATTCTCCCCTCAGAGGACGAAGACACAGCCAACCAATATGTTGATATAAAGATACCTACAGGGCTGGGATATACAAGAAATACTCTTGTAGTCAAAGCTGGCCACGCTGTAATAGCAATAAATGGAGGTTTTGGGACACTCTCAGAAATCGGGTTTGCTCTTATATATAACAAACCTCTTATTGGTCTTTATACATGGGAACTAAATTCATGTTCTAATGAATACATTCCAGATATTGTGAGAGCAAGCTCTCCAGAAGAAGCAGTAAATATAGCTATTGCAAAGGCCAGAGAAAAACTTCTTATTTCCTGAAATTTCCTTTTTGACTACTTTTGAGTATCTTTGAATACTTCCTTTATAGCTTCTCTATTAAATCTTTCTTTTATCTTTTTTCCCTTCGTTACTCTCTAGGCTTTCTTTTCAAAACTATCTTTTGCTCCACATTCACACTTTCTTGGTTTACATCTACTTTCTTTCTCATAGCCACAATTCTTGCATACCCATATAGCCATCTTCTCTTCCTCTCTTTCTGAAATTTATAACATTAAGCCTCTTTTATCCTACGTGAACACCTTAACAAAGTTAATCTGGAGGTTAGAAAGAGAAGCCTCTAAATTTTCTCTCTCTGCCTCACTTACTTCCTCAGAAACTACTCTAAGTAATGCACTAAAACAATCTATAGCCAGTCTTGCCTGCTCCTTATCTTTATACTTATCATTCACACCCATGGGAAGACCCATTTTCTTGTAGGCAAGACTCGAGAGAGACATCATCATCTGGATTACTATATCTCTGGTGGTAAGTTTATCTATCTCTTCCTGAAGCTCTCTTATCAGTTCTTCTTCTTTTTTTCTTTCCTCTTCTTCTGATGCTTTTTTAGACTCGTAATCCGGCCTTTCTCCAGCTTTTTCTTTCTCTTTGTCTTCACCTATTTTCTCCGAAGTCATCTCTTCTTCTGGAGTAATTCTATCCTTTAGTTCTTCATCTTCCCCATTTCCTTTTTCTTCCCTTTTTTCTTTATTCTGGTTATTCCCTGTCAACTAACATCACCTCTCTTAAGAGATCCTCTAAACCACACCTCAACTATTCAGATTCATATTTTATAAGTGAAAATACTTCATAGCCATCCAATAATTTTCTTGGACTTAAGTATTCTAGCTCAATCAAAAAGCAGAATCCTACAACCTCACCGCCCTGTTTCTCCACAAGCTCAGCCTTTGCCTTGGCGGTTCCCCCAGTAGCTACAAGGTCATCCACTATGAGTATTCTGTCACCCCTGGCTACTGCATCAAGGTGCATCTCCAGTTTGCTTTCTCCATATTCAAGCTCATAAGATACCTGACAGGTCTTATAAGGTAATTTGCCAGGTTTTCTTACCGGAATAAAACCTACTCCCATTTTATAAGCCATGGCAGCTCCAAATATAAAACCCCTGGCCTCAGCTCCTAGTATAGCATCTATCTTCTTACCTTCGTAGTGAGCTACCATCCTATCTACCGCATATCTAAAAGCCTCGCTATCTCTTACAAGTGGAGTAATGTCTCTAAAAACTATCCCCTTTTGAGGAAAATCAGGAATGTTTCTAATTTTCTGCTTCAGATCAATAGCTTTCTCATTTGCCATTTTTACTCCCTTCAGTAAGTTTTATACATTTACTATTCATATATCTAAACTTACCACATATTTAAGTATTAATACATAAAACATCCCTTAAAGGTGTTAGAGAATAGATAACCATTAATTCTGTGAGTCTAAATTTATTACACTTCTATTACAATTTTTTTTGCATTACATTATTTTTTGAATGCCAGTGAATTTATAAGATATTCTATCTGCAATCCCTTAAAACCTATCTCCCTAAGCAACTCCTCAGGTGTATATTTTTGCCCATAGCTCCACAACTCTCGGAGAAAATCACCGGTTTTCTTTTTCTTATACCATGTGTAGTCAAACTCCTCAAGAATATAATTTTTAAGCTGGGCTTCAAAAATCCAGGCTCTTAGATAGTTAGTGCAGTAAAAACCTTCATCTACATCCTTAAGATAAGTTTCCCAGGGATATTTCATTAAATTCGCCTGACTTAGAATTTCCTGATATGCTCCTTCCTTACCGAAGACCTCTTTCTCACTGTGAAGAATCAGCTCATACTTAAGCTTCGCTGCATACCGCCTCAAAAACCACAATTTAACAATGTTCGAGAAATAGATAAACCCTTTAGCATCATCCGGGTCAAACCCAACAACATCCACAAGCCAGCTTCTATCCTGCATGAGATGTTCAAAACAAAAAGCATAGCCTTCAGTTAAAGCATTGTCTCCCAAATACCTATATTCAAAATCGAGACGTGGGCTTGTGCAGCCAAAATGTTCTGCGTGTCCGCCCTCATGAAACATAGCCTCGTAGTCATCCTGGCCACCAATTGGCATAACTACCAGATAAATCTCTTGTGGAACCTTAACTGTCGAGCAAAAAGCCCGCGGGGATTTTTTCTCCCTTTCTTCAATATCTAGATGTATATTTGGTTGCTTTCCCAGATCAATGCCCATTCCAAGAAGAGTTTCCCTGAAAAGGTCTATTAAACAGCCCTTTTTAAAAAAACTATCATACTTCTTTGCCCGTCTAAGGAAAGAAAAGTCACTTCTGCGGGAATCTTCTAGCTTTATTCCAAGCTCCTTTTCAAGAAAGCTGCCAAAGTGTTCCTCATACATATCCTGAGTTGCTTCTAAAAGCATTTCCATGTCTTCTTTAAGTCTTAAGAAATCTTCGTCTTTAAGATAGGAAAATAGCTCTACATAACTTGAAAATCCCAGATTTTCAGCCTGTAGATGGAGCTCTTCCCAGTACCTAACTAAATTCCGGTTAAAAAGTTTTTCCACTATTTCGTTTCTCCTATCATCAATCAGGTCTCTTTTCTCTTTATTAGCTTCATTGGATAGAATAACTTCTGAATACCTGTAACTAACCTCTTTTCCATCCACTTCTACTTTCGCGTTGGCTTCATCAGCACAAATTTGGTCAAATAAAGATTTAACCTTTCCCTGAAGATAACCCTCTACACAAAATTTTAGAAGATAAGAAGTCTTTTTCCTCTGCTCACCACTGCTTGTTTCCTTAAGAGTCTTAAGATACTCAACATTGTCCAGGGAAAACAAGAAATCATACTCATCATAGATAGCACTAAAATTTACGTCTTCTTTGATTCCCGAAAAATGTAAATAGTATTCTTTCTCAAGTTTGGATATAAAGTCTTCTGAATTTTTTCTATACTGATCAATATCCATTTGGTTATTTTAACTCATTTAATTTTAGCTATTTAATATTAGCCAAATTACGACTCATTTATTTCTATCACATTAATTATTTTCTAATCACTTTTCTAATCATATGCTATTTATGAGTCCATATAATATACAATAATGAATAATTAAATAATCCTCGGTGAATAATTCAGCATTACTTATCCTCATTTCGTTTATCATCATTTATATACTACTTTTTACTCATACCGCTACTTTTACTACTTTTGATGCTTTTACTCGTATTACTTTATATATTACTTTATATATTACTCTTTACCGTTTCTATAATACTACCACAATCAAAACCATAGGCAGAAATAAGCTCTTCAGGCGACCCAGAAGAACCAAATTTATCTTTAACTCCCAGTCTTATAACTCTTGTTGGATACTTAGAAGATAAAACCTCACACACTGCACTGCCAAGCCCTCCTATTATATTGTGGTCTTCGACAGTTATGACAAGGCCTGTTCTTTTCGCACTATCAACTATCATTTCTTCATCAATTGGCTTAATAGAAGCCATGTTAATAAGGTCAACTTCAATTCCTTCTTCTTCTAGCTTTTTAGCTGCCTCAAATGCAATATGGGTTGTAAATCCTGCACTTACTATTGTTGCTTTATCTCCCTCTGTCAGTTTTACTCCTCTGCCAATCTCAAAATCATAGCTTTCATTAAATATAATTGGGGCTGAACCTCTGCAGAGCCGAAGATAGCATGGGCCATCATACTCCACTATCTTATCAATAGCTTTTCGTGTTTCAGTTGCATCAGCAGGCGAAATCACTACAATATTTGGTATTGATCTCATTATAGATACATCCTCTATAGCCTGGTGAGTTGCTCCGTCCTCGCCTATTGAAATTCCAGCGTGGGTAGCGCATATCTTAACATTTAGTCTGGGATAAGCCACAGAAATACTTACCTGATCGCAAGCTCTTTTAGAAGCAAATACTGCAAAGGTGGAAGCAAAAGGAATTTTACCCATTGCTGCAAGCCCGGCAGCAACGCTCATCATATTTGCCTCTGCTATCCCAAAATTAAAAAACCTATCAGGAAACTTCTTAGCAAAAATAGAAGTCATTGTTGATTTCGACAAATCACAATCAAGAACTACAATATCTTTGTTTGTCTCACCAAGTTCTGCAATTTTCTCCCCGTAGGCAACCCTGGTAGCAATTTTTTTGTCTCCTTCATACAAAATCTTTTTCACATTTTCAGGAATCATAGCAGTCCTTTCTCTACCATATTTATATTTTTTCCATCATCTTTACATCATAACTGTCAGATCAACTTCTTCTTAAATTTAATTTTTATCTTTTAGACTATCTCCTCTGCATGCTAAATAATAAATTCTATTTTTTTACTAACTATATTTCAGCTAAAACCTATTCAGCTCCCTCACCACAAAGAGAGGCGAGTGCTTTTTCTTTTTCTTCCTTACTCGGAGCCTTTCCATGCCAGTCACATACATTTTCCATAAAGTACACACCTTTTCCTTTGGTGGTGTGGGCAATAATACATACTGGCTTCCCTTTTGTCTCTATAGCCCTTCCTATAGCACTATCAATCTGGTCAAAATTATGCCCGTCTATTTCTATAACTTCCCATCCAAAGGCTCTCCATTTCTCAGCCAGAGGCTCTGTATTCATAACATCTTTTGTAAATCCATCTATCTGAAGCCCATTTTTATCAACAATCGCTATAAGGTTATCAAGCTTATAGTGAGCTGCTGCCATAGCTGCTTCCCAGATCTGGCCTTCATTGCACTCACCATCTCCAACTATAGCAAATATCTTGCACCCAAGATTATCAAGCTTTGCTCCGATAGCCATCCCCACAGCGCAAGAAAGCCCCTGACCAAGGGAGCCAGTAGTCATATCTACGCCAGGTGTTTTTCTCATGTCAGGATGGCCCTGCAGAATACTGCCATATTTTCTAAGTTTTTTAAGATGAGATTTATCAAAATAACCTTTTTCAGCAAGTGCTGCATACCATACAGGACATGCATGACCCTTGGATAAAACTACCCTATCTCTATCTTTTTTATCAGGATTTTTAGGATCAACATTCAATATCCCGCTAAAATAAAGATATGAAAATACATCAGCCATTGAAAGAGACCCGCCAGAATGTCCTGAGCCTGCTTCGCATAACATCTCAAGAATGTCTATCCTGAGTTTTTTTGCCATTTCAGTAAGTTCCTTCTTTCTTACTTCATCCATTTCCCAACCTTTCTCTATTTTTTTTATAAGTTTAATATAAGTTTATAATATGTCGTGTGAAATATGAAACCACAAAGTAAAGAAGTAGAAAAGCTTTTTACTACCTTTAAGGACTTTTACTAATTCTATCTCAATACTACTAAACTCTTCAAGTATATTCCCGGCCAGCTAAAGGAAAAGGAAATTATCCACTAAAGGTAAGGCAAGATGGAAATAAAGAAATTATGAGCTTGGATAGGTAAAAAGTACAAGTTCTGAAAAATGAAAATTCTTCTCATCTTTAAAACCTTCAGTTTCATTATAAACAGCCATAGAAATATAAGCTAAAATATTATAAAATTTTCTAAGATCTTGAAACAAGCCTTGAATAAATAAAAAATAAGACAGTTAAATAAATTAAAAAAACATTAAAAATAAAGCAAAAGCAAATAGCAAAGATTCAAAAACTTAGATAAATCAGAATTTTGTACAAGAATAGCCTTTTTAAAAATCTTCTTATAATTGGAGGAAATGTAGCAGGCCTTGCAGCAGCAAGCCAGGCACGAAGAACTAACCCCCAGCTAGACATCACTGTACTTGAAGCAGGTAAATATGTCTCGTACGGAAGTTGTGGTCTTCCATACTTTCTTTCAGGTGAGATTTCAAAATTCGAGGACCTTTTTGCGTATCCAGTAAGTTTTTTTGAAGAGAAAAGAAATATAAAGATACTCTTAAACCACAAAGTCGTGGCTATAAACCCCTCAAAAAAAGAAGTTATAGTAGAGGAGCCTGAGGTAAACGATGACAATCCAAATTATCAATCAAATTATCAACCATCTCATCAATCAAATGGTAACCAATCCACAAGAACTAAAACTTTTACTTACGACAAACTTATAATTTGTAGTGGCAGCCTACCTGTAGACCCCCCTGTTCCAGGAATTTCAGCTCCCAACGTATTCAGATTTAGAACTGTAGATGACGTTCTAAAACTAAAATCTTTCATCAACAAGACAGGTCCCGGAAAGGCGGTAGTAATAGGTGGAAGTTCTATAGGATTTCTTGTTGCAGAAGCCCTTATCAAACTTGGAATAAAAGCCACAGTAATAGAAAAAGAAAGAAAGATATTTAAAGACTATGAAGATGAAATCAGTGAAATTTTACACAAAAAAGCTAAAATAAGCGGAATTGACATCTTTACAAGTAGCAGAGTTACTTCAATAAGGTTAGACCAAGTGGGAAGAGCTATTTCTTGTATGATAAAAGTTTCAAATGAAGTTTCAAGTGAAAGTTCTAATGAAGCGGATTCAGATGAAGGTGATTCGAATGGAGGTGAAATATTTTACATTGATACAGACTTTATAGTTTTAGCTACAGGTATTGTTGCAAATACAGGCTTTCTTTCAGGTACTTCTATTGATCTTGGAGTAAATAGAGCAATAAAAGTCTCCCCAAAGCTCCAGACCTCTTATCTTAATATATATGCTGCCGGTGACTGCTGCATAGTAAAAAACCTTGTAACTGGAAAAGACGATTATATTCCTACTGCCAACAACGCTGCAAAAATGGGAAGAATTGCAGGAGAAAATGCAGCAGGTGGAGATGAAATATTCCCAGGTTCTGTTGGAACAAAGATAGACAGAGTATTCGGCCTTGAAATAGCAAAAACAGGAATAACCCTAAACCAGGCAAACGAACTTGGATTTAACGCTTTTAAAATAAGTGATAGCTACCCTTCACATGTAAAAGCCCTTCCTGGTGCTGAGAGTATTACCATAACCATTATCGTGGACTCTGCTTCAAGGAAACTTTTGGGTGCTCAAATGAT
>JACIXO010000110.1 GCA_014360385.1 Actinomycetota bacterium
GTTGATTATAAAATTAAGAAAATAAATGATTTTAAGTGGGAAATAGAGAGGGATAAAAGTCTTGGAATGAGAGTTCCAGGAATAATTTTTGCTGACGAGGAAATATTGGAACATGCGAGAGAAGAAAATACCATTGATCAGGTTGTAAATGTAGCTACTCTTCCTGGCATCCTTAAGGCTTCTTATGTAATGCCTGATATACATTATGGCTATGGTTTTCCTATCGGAGGAGTAGCAGCAATGGATGAAGATGGAGGTGTGATATCTCCTGGAGGTGTCGGTTTTGATATTGCATGTGGGGTTAGAGTGATAAGAACTAACTTAAGCTATGAAGAAGTTAAAGAAAGATTAGATGTATGAACTTTCTTTCAATATTCCCAAAGGAGTGGGAAGCACAGGCAAAATTAAGCTATCTAACTCAGAAATGAGAAAAGTATTCACTGAAGGTGTTAACTGGGCTATAAAAAACGGATATGGCTGGGAGGAAGACAAATATTTTGTGGATGACCAGGGTTGTATGGATGGGGCAAACCCTGATTATGTAAGTAAACAGGCAATTGATAGAGGAAACGATCAGGTTGGAACCCTTGGCTCAGGTAATCACTTTTTGGAGATCCAGAAGGTTGATGAAATCTATGATGAAAAAGTTGCAAGAGTTTTGGGCTTGGAGAAAGATCAGATAACTGTGATGATTCATTCAGGTTCGAGAGGACTTGGTCATCAGATATGTAGTGACTTTATAAAAGTTATGCAGCAGTCATCGTCAAAATATGGAATAGTGTTAAGGGACAAGCAGCTTGCATGTGCTCCTCTAAATTCTCCTGAAGGAAAAAAATATTATGCTGCTATGGCTTGTGCTGTTAATTATGCTATGACTAACAGGCATTGCCTTACACATTGGGTAAGGTTAAGCCTTGAGAGGGTTTTTAAAAAGTCATCCAGAGATCTTGGGTTGGAGCTTATTTATGATGTATCCCACAATATAGCTAAAATGGAAGTTCACAATGTGGATGGAGTAAAAAAGCAGGTTTGTGTTCACAGAAAGGGGGCAACCAGAGCATTTGGCCCCGGGCATGAGAGTATTACTTCGAAATACAGGGATATAGGCCAGCCAGTAATAATTCCGGGAGATATGGGTAGATACTCCTATATTCTTGTGGGCACTGAGATGGCTATGACTGAAAGCTTTGGTTCCACCTGTCATGGTGCAGGAAGGTTATTGAGCAGAGCAAAAGCGAAAAAAAAGATAAAGGGAAGCGAGCTAAAAGAAGAGCTTTTCCGTAAAAAAGGCATAATAGTTATAGCTGGAAGTTTGTCAGGTCTGGCGGAGGAAGCTCCTGATGCTTATAAAGATGTGAGTAAGGTAGTGGATGTTACTCACAATGCTGGTATCTCAAGAAAAGTAGCCAGGCTTGTTCCACTTGGTGTGTTAAAGGGATAGTCTCATAATAATTTAAACACTTCGGAAGCCAAAATTGAAAAACCTCCTTTTAATCTTTGAAAATTTTATAAAAAGGGTTGACTGAAACTCAATTTTTTAAAAAAATTGAGTTATATTGCTTATTTTTTAAAAATCTGCTATATTTAAGCTCAATTTATAGAATATAAAAGTTATAGTGCCGATTTTTGACTCTGTCTCTTACCTTTTTCTTATATTTAAGACTTAATAAATAGCACCATTTGATTGGATTGGTCTCAGTATTAGTTGTCTTGACTATCAATGTTGTTTGGATTTTTTCAAATTTTTATAGTTTTGCAAGGGTTTATCGGAGAGAAAGATATTAAAGTATGAGAGAAATTGATTTACTCACAGAGTTTTCACAAAAAGCTGGAATAAGAATTGAGCCAAGAAATATTAAAATTGATGATACCACCCTTAGAGATGGCGAGCAAACTGCAGGAGTAGTTTTTGCCAATGAGGAGAAAATTCAGATAGCTAAAATGCTGGATCAGATTGGTGTCCACCAGATTGAAGCAGGGATCCCGACTATGGGAGGCGATGAGAAAGAAGCCATCAAAAAGATAGTCTCTCTTGGACTTAATTGTAGTATTCTGGGATGGAACAGAGCAGTAAAGTCGGACATCGACGACTCTATTGAATGCGGGGTAGACTCAGTAGCTATATCCATTTCTGCTTCTGATATACACATAGAACATAAACTCAGAAAAAGCAGGGAATGGGTCCTTGAAAGTATAAAGACATGCGTTGATTATGCTAAAAGTTACAATCTTTACGTGTCTGTGAATGCTGAGGATGCATCAAGGGCAGATATGGAGTTTTTGCTTCAGTTTGCGAGAACAGCAAGAGATGCGGGAGCTGATAGACTCAGGTATTGTGACACTCTGGGAATCCTGGATCCATTCGAGACATTCATGAAGGTAAAAACTATTATTGACATTGTGGGTATCGAAATAGAGATGCATACCCATAATGATTTTGGTATGGCTGTTGCTAATGCAATAGCCGGTATTAAAGCTGGTGCCACCTATGTTAATACTACTATAAATGGTCTTGGCGAAAGAGCAGGGAATGCGGCATTTGAAGAGCTGATAATGGCTCTTAAATATATAGAAGGGGTGGATTTGGGTTTCAATACATCCTACCTGAGAGAGCTTTCAGAGTACGTAGCTAATGCTTCAGATAGACCTATCCCTGCTTGGAAACCCATTGTAGGGGCAAATATATTTGTTTATGGAAGTGAGGAGAGAGCTTGTGCTGTGTTTTCTGACCCTTTGACTTATGAACTTTTCAGTCCTGACGATGTGGGTTTGGAAAAAAAGATAATAATTGGAAAATATTCTGGAGTCAAATCTTTGATGTATAAACTTTCCAATCTTGGATATAAAGTAACTGAGAATGAAGCGAGTGAACTTGTGGGAATAATAAGGGAAAAGACCATGTCTCTTAAGCGGTCTTTATTTGATAGCGAGATTATTGATACTTATAAGTCATATAAAGGATTAATAAAGGATTAGCATAAGAAAAGGATTAGCATAAGAAGAAAGTGCAGAACAAAAAAAGAATGGTGCCCGGAAGAGTTACTAAGTGAAGGATTATGAAGGATTACCAAGATAGCTAGGATGAACAGTTTCGAAAGACAAGGGGAGAATTTTAAATGAGTGTTACAAGAAGTGCAGTTAAAATAAATATAATTGATTCCACCTTAAGAGATGGGGAACAAACTGCTGGGGTTGTTTTTTCCAGGCATGAGAAGATAAGAATTGCAAAGATGCTTGACGAGATAGGTATACCAGAGATCGAGGTTGGAACACCTTCGCTTGGAGCTCAGGAGCAGGAGATTATAAGGGATATAGTAAGTTTGAATCTCGGTTGCCAGTTGTTTGGCTTCTGCCAGGCTGATCCTTACGAGGTTGAATGTGCAGCTAGTTGTGGGCTAAGAAATGTAGTTATAAACATTTCAACTTCCGATATTCACATCAAGAAAAAATATAGAAAGGGCAGAACCTGGGTTGTAAATAGATTAAAAGAGGCAATGCGGGTTGCTCGAAAAAATAACCTTAGGTTTATTGTAAGTGCTGAAGATGCCACTCGAACTGATCTGGAGTTTTTACTAAGAGTGATAAATATTGCCAAAAACAAAGGTGCTATTCGGTTCAGGATATGTGATAGTGTAAGTATATATGACCCGTTTAAAATGTTTCTTAGAATCAGCACTATTTTAAGTGCGGTGGATTTTCCTCTGGAAGTTCATGCTCGTAATGATTTTGGAATGGCCACAGCCAACAGCATGGCAGCTATAAGAGCAGGTATATCAAGCGTTCTGGTGACTGTAAATGGACTGGGTGAGGGAACAGGTAACGCTCCACTTGAAGAAATTGTAATGGCTTTGAAATATCTTGAGGATTTAGATTTAGGTATAATTACCTCTAAGTTCAGGGAATTATCAGAATATGTAGCTAAAGCTTCAGCAAGAGCAATTCCTGTCTGGAAAGCCATTGTAGGAACCAATGTTTTTGCTCATGAATCAGGCATCCATGCAGACGGTGTTCTTAAAAACCCTAAAAATTACGAAGTTTTTGAACCTGGAGAGGTGGGGCTTACACGGCAGCTTGTAGTTGGCAAGCATTCCGGCTCGCATACCATATTGCACAAATTCAAGGAGTTTGGCATTGATCTTACTGATAAGGAAGCGAATGAGATTTTGGCAATGGCTAGAGCCATGGCGGTAGACCTTAAGAGACCACTCTTTGACAAGGAACTAATGTATATTTACAAGGATTACAAAGAAGAGCAAGAGAGGCTGAGACGAGAAGAGGTAGGAGCTGTTGAGGAGTAAGTTGAGAAGTAAGAAGACTATTTCTGAGAAGATTATAAGTGAGCACGCAGGAGGCGATGTTAAGGCAGGAGACATAGTAGTAGTAGATGTGGATGTAGTTATGGCTCAGGATGGCACGGGCCCTCTTGCAGTTACCCAGATTAAGAATATGGGGTTTGACACGGTGAAAAACCCTTCTAAATCTATCTTCTTTATAGACCATGCTTCACCAAGCCCGCGGAAAGAGCTTTCAAATTCTCATAATTTACTTAGAGAATTCTCAAGAAGTTCGGGAGCGATTTTAAGCGAGGTTGGAGAAGGAATCTGCCATCAGCTTCTTGTGGAATCTTATGTTAAGCCGGGGGATATAGTTATAGGTGCTGATTCACACACATGTACCTCTGGGGCACTAGGAGCTTTTGCTACAGGTATGGGTTCTACAGATATTGCTGTTGGTTTTGCTCTCGGTAAAACCTGGCTTATGGTGCCTGAAAGCATTAAAGTTAATTTTAATGGAAAGATCCCCTCAGGAGTGTTTTCCAAAGATCTCATTATCTATTTGATTGGAACCATTACTTCAGAAGGAGCTACTTATAGAGCTATTGAGTTTGGCGGCAAGGTATGTGAGAATCTTAACATGGAAGACAGGTTTACCATCTCGAATATGGCTGTAGAGGCAGGAGCTAAAACCGGTCTTTTTTCTTCTGATGAGATTACCAGGGAATATCTCAAAAGTCAGGGTAGGGAGGACTGTTACAGAGAAATAACTGCAGACGAGGGTGCAAGCTATGAGATGGAAGTAAATATTGACTGCTCCGTTATCGAACCCATGATCTCGATACCTCATTCTGTTGATAATGTAGCACCTGTTAGTAAGCTTGGTAAGATAAAGGTGGACCAGGTATTTATTGGAACCTGCACCAATGGAAGGTTAGGTGACTTACGGATAGCAGCTAAAATTCTTGAGGGAAGAAGAGTTGCTCCTGGAGTAAGACTTATTGTGGTGCCTGCTTCTAAGAAAGTTTAC
>JACIXO010000111.1 GCA_014360385.1 Actinomycetota bacterium
GTATTTTGAACCCCTTCTAAGGGGACTTGGGCCTGGAAAGTATATTTCGATAGTTTCCACAGAAAAGGAAGATGACCTTACCAGTGGCAGTTTGGCAGGGTATGTAGACTACATTAGAGGTGATGGTTATAGAGAATATGATGGCTATAGTGAATATGAGGGTAGAGATGAGAGCTATTCGAATTATGAATCTGATAATTCGACTGATACCAGGAATAACACCCGGTATGGATATAATGGCGGACAGGGTGTTGAGACTTGGGGCTCCTACGATTATCAGGAAAACTATCTGGATGCTACCACCTATAAACTATCTGATAATGTCTTACTAGTAGATGGCCAGTTAATTATAAGGAATTTAGAACTTGTGGGGATAGAAGAGAATGAGTTCTACAGCGGAAGTGCTCTTATAACTGGTGACCAGAGTTTAATAACTATTTATATAAAGTGTGACCTTAAGGAGGCACCCCTGGTGGCGAGGCTTACTAGCGAGGGTAAGTACAGAATCATGGTGGAGAGTTTATAGAATCTGGTAGAAGAGAAAGAGCTTTCCAGTGAATCTTAATGTTTCTAATTTCGATTATAAGTATTTGGGAAGTATTCGGAGGAGTGTTATCCTGTCTGTTGTTTCAAATAAAGGAGGAGTAGGTAAGACTTCGTTATCCTTTGTTTTTTCAATGTTTTTTTCCAGCATAGTAAAAAGAAAAACTCTCCTATTAGAGCTTGATAGTTCACCTGGTGACTTTGGTTCTCTTTTTGATATAGATGTGAGTAGCTCGCTTGAAATTGCTCTTAAATTTCCGAAAAAATACAGCAAATATACCAAAAACATAGATAAGAACCTTGATGTTCTGAGAGGAATATCTAATCCCTTGGTTGCGGAAGGTGTGGAAACGAAACTTATTTATAATTTGTTCAGGTATATCTGTCAGGAATATGAGTATGTGGTGATAGATACCCAGACTGTACTCAATGGTGTAGTCCTGGATGTACTGAGGATTTCAGATTATGTCTTTGTGGTTAGTGATTTTTCAGTAGAGAGCATCTCAAGAATCTCAAGCCTTATAGATTTACTTGTTAATAGGTTTTCTATTTCCAGATCCAAAATCAGGGTAGTTATAAACAAAAAAAGATGGTGGGACTTCCTGAGGATAAAAGATCTTTGCAGAATAGCTGGATTTCCAATTGAGGCATTTATAGGTATGGATAGAAATTTTGACAAAATTATGTTTCTCCTCAATAGAAGAAAAGTCTTCAGGACCGCATTCTTCAAGGAAGTAAGGGGAATGTTAGAAAGATATTACCAAAGTATAGAAAATGAGGTTCTAAATGGGGCTAAAGGACAGGCTTGGGAACTGTGGGGAACTGAGTGAAGAACAAAAAAGAAAGATAATTTCAAAAGTAAAGGATAAAGTTAAAGACCATGCTGACATAACCCTTGCAAGCAGCGGGTTTATTAATAGGGATGACTTCAAGGACAAGTTATATTTGCTAATTTCTAATGTCATTGAAGAGGAATATCCGTATTTAAATTATGAAATCGACAATAGTCTTATTGATGATGCCCTTTCAGAAGTATTTGGACTTGGAATACTTGAGAGGTTTCTTCAGGATAGGCTAGTTACGGATGTATTAATTCAGGATAGAGAAATGGTCGTTATAAGGAACGGGAAAAAAGAAAATCTGGGAGAAGTTTTTTCCAATTTAGAAGAGGTAAATCTCATAATTGACAGAATAAAGAGCTATACTGGCAAAACTATTGACCAGAGAGTTCCTTTTCTTAATACCCAACTCTATGACGGTAGCAGGTGTTCTGTAGTAATACCTCCTGTTTCTGACAGAATCTATATTTCGATAAGGGTGTTTAACTGCCTTAATTTTGATTTGAAAGATTTATTAAACTCAGGCATGTTTGATGAGAGAATCTTCCACATTTTAAACAGGCTGGTGGAAGAAAAGAAAAATATTCTTATTGCTGGCTCTATGGGTTCTGGAAAGACAACCCTTCTTAATACACTGGCTAAATTGATTCCTAAAAGTGAATTTATAAATGTAATTCAGGATGTACCAGAGATAAAGCTTGATCAGCACCCCTATGTGCGTATGCTAACTACGAGGCCCAGGTCAAGAGAGATAGACAATGAAATAAACCAGGATAGGCTAGTATTTGAGACTCTAAGAATGAAAGCGGATAGAATTATTTTGGGTGAGGTCCGAGATTCTATGGCTGGTTATCAGCTTCTTCAAGCTTTGAATACTGGCCATAGGGGTAGTTTTAGCACCATCCACGCTGATTCTTCCTATGATGCTCTTTTAAGACTGGAGACACTGGCTATGGAGTATAAGCCTAACATAAGTAATCATGTGGCGAAAAAATTAATTTGTAGAGCAATTGATGTTGTTTTGTTTCTGGAATGTGAGAAAGACAAAGACTTAAATATAGTCAATAGAAGACTTAAGGAAATACTGGTAATAGGAAATGATTTAGATAAAAGAGGTGATTACAAATTAGAATATCTATAATTGTGGCTTTGTTTTTGTCAATCGGATTTTTATACCTATTTTCCTTTTTCGTCATCTCGCGGGTTGAGAGAAGGAATAATCTCGTAAGGAGAATTTTTCGTTATACCTTCTTTCCGACTCCTGGTTCTAAGTCTTTGAGCAGGAGGAATAAAAATGTGAGCTTTCCCTGGTCAATATCAGGAATAGCACGTAACCTTGGATCTTTTATAACAAGAAATAATCTGGGTTTAGAAATAAGAGAATTTATAGCGCTAGTTTTTATTGTATTTTCAACACCTCTGTTATTCGGTTTGTTTTTTAAGCTCCATATTCTATTGTGTTTACTTTTTTCAATATTAATCTTAGTTTTGTTGTTCGGTGTCATTAACTTTAGGTGCAGAAGAGAAACAGTAAGGAAGGAAGAACAATTTGAGCAGTTTATGCTCGATCTTATGGGTAATCTTTACTCAACTCCCAACATTCTTAATAGCATTGAAAAAACTATTGAGACAACTGATTACCCATTGAGGAAAGAATTTGAGCATGTCATTGCTGAGACCAGGAGGGGCAGTCTTTTGAATGATGCCCTGAGAAGAATGATTGAAAGAAGTGGCAGCAAAATCATCCGTACTGTCTTACTGGGACTTATTGTTGCGAATGATAAAGGGGTGGATTTGGTAGAGTTTTTAAAGAACCAGATTGAATACGTAAGGGAGAAGAAAAGTATAGAAAATTACATTAAGGTACTGAGCTCGGGTCCCAGATATACTTGTTACATCATTATGGTAATTCCACTTGTTTCTATCTTTGTAATTTTGCTTATAAATAAAGGTTTTCTTGAAGTTTTGCTTTCCGATTTAGGGATTCTGGTGGTAAGCTATGCTTTACTTAGCTATGCAGTGGGATTTTTTCTGATAAACAGGATCATAAATCTCTCAAAATGACGCTAGTTAAATTTTTAAATTACACTAATTATTCACATTGACATTTACACTGACCGTCACTTTGATGTTTGATGTAAGTTTGCAAGTAATCAATATATCTATATCTCTTCTGGTTTCATTGTTTGTGTTTTGTTTTCTTTCGTGGATCAGGGTTTCTGGTTTAAAATCTGCTCTCAAAAGAATTTATGGCTTGGGAAATGCAAAGTTTGGGAGTAGAGTATCCAAGCTGGGCAAACACGGAGATTTGAAGCTTTTATTTAAAGAGGAAGGAGAAATAAGAATTTATAGGATTAGCATAAAATCTCTTCACGACCTATTCATCATGAGAGTTGTGATTTCACTAACTATTTTTGTTGCGTGCATTCTCTTTGGGTTGTGGGTGAAGAAAAACTTCATTTTCTACGCACTTGGCTCTTCCTTAATTGCATATTTTTTACCTATGGAAATGGTTAAGAGCAGAATTAGCTCTAGGAGGAGAAAGGTTTTAGAAGAGCTTCCGGACGTGGTTGATATTTTGTCTTCACTGGTAAATGCAGGTTTGAGTCTTGACGAGGCTGTAAATTACATCTCTCTTAATTTTGAAGGCGAAGTTAGCAAGCTTTTTAGATTGGTAAAGATTAAGGTATGGGAGGGCTATGGTAAGAAAGAGGCTTTTTATAAAATTGCCAGGCTTTCCTTCTGTAGTGAATTTAACACTATAGTGAAACTTTTAGTCCAATCTGACATAGTTGGTAATCCTATAAGAGATGTACTTAAAGAACTTTCGCGCATGATGAGAGATAACCAGCGAGATGTGCTAAAGATGAAGGCTGAGAGATTGGAAGGTAATTTGATATTAATAGTATTCATATTTGTTTTTATCCCGGTGCTTGTGTTGTTCTTATTGCCAGTCTTACCCCAGTTGAAGATGCTTTTATAAAAATAATCTAAGTAATCTAATGTAATCTAAGATAATTAATCCAAGATAATTTTAGAGAGTAAATCTAAAAGGAGGTAAGAAATGCATTTTCTAAGAAGAACTATGGTTAAATTTCACTCTGCTGAGGGAGCTACTCTTATAGAAATAGCTCTCTACATTGCTCTTGTGGTGATTGTTTGTATAGCAGTTATAACTGCTCTTGGAGGCAAACTTCAGGCTGTTTTTAGGTCCATTGTGGATAGCTTATAGAATGAGTACTAAAACAGGTTATAAAAAACAGGTAATAAAACAGGATGAATTACATTTCTCTAAAATCACAGGAAGGAAATATTTTGATTGAGCTTTCGCTTGTTACTCCTATCCTTCTTCTAATGTTAGCAGGGATTGTTCAGTTTGGCTTTATTCTTAATGCCAAAGTAGCTGTAAATGCAGCTTCATATGAAGCTGCAAGGGTCGCTACTCTTGCAGATGACCCAGTCCGGGAGGCGCTTGATTCTGTTAAAGACTACGCCTCTTCAACTTTGCCGGGATGGGATTTTAGCAGAAGACTAAAAGCTCGGGTAGTTGTTTCAGGAAATAACCCTGGGGACCTTGTTAGTGTAGAAGTAATTTACATGGTTCCTGTTTTTTTCTCTCGAATTTTGCCTGTTGGTAGGGAATGGGATGGATATATCCATGTAAGTGGTTCAAGTGTCATGAGTATAGAAGAGAAGGAATAAGAAAGGATTGAAAAGTAAGGAAAGTGTTGGAAAGCAAGAATTTTTTTGGACTCAGGAAGGGTAAATACAGTAGTTAGTTTGAGAATGGTTAGTTAGCTTTAGAAAGTTTAATTGAATGCTTTAAGGTTTTTAAGAAAAACGAAAAGTAGACTGGCTAGTTTGGAATTTGAAAAAATTGATGAGAAAATCTGACTGGAAAAAATTGACT
>JACIXO010000112.1 GCA_014360385.1 Actinomycetota bacterium
CCTGTTTGATTATAGAAATAGCTGTAATTCCAGGAGTAGCATATTCTCCCTCCTTGAAGGTGGAAGATAAAACTATCCCGTCAAATGGAGCTATAACTTCTGTATTTTCAAGATCAAGTTTTGCAAGTTCCAGGTTAATCTCTGAAATCTTGAGCTGAATTTGTGCTTGCTCGATGTTTTTCCCTGTAGTCTCGATCTGGGATCTGGCTGTCTGAGTTGTGTTAAGGTTATTCCAGTACGTAATTGATTGGTTTGTGATTGACTGCTGATATGCTCCTTCTGCAGAGTTAACCTGGGAGATGGCCTGAGCAATTTGTGGATCTGTGGAGAATTCATATTCCTTAACTTCCTTAAGGTACCTATTTGCATCTTCGAGTGCAGTCAGCGCAGTTTCAGTAGCCTGTCTCGAAAGCTCCTGATTAAGTTCTGCCAGTTGAATAGCAATGTGATTTGAATCCAGAGCTTGCTGATAACTTATTTTCGCCAACTGGAGTGAGTTTTTTGCAAGCCTCAGATTCTCTTCAGCCTGCTGGACCAAAAGATTAAGTCTTCTATCATCTACCTTAAAGATAACTTCTCCCTCCTTAAAGTATTTTCCAGTGTCTAGTGATTTTTCTACTTTTCCAGAAATAGACACAGAGTAATTTTTTTGCTCAGAAGAATCAATATATCCTGTGGCTGATACTGTTTGAGTGATGTCTCCTCTTTCTACTTTAAATGTTTCAAATTGGTTCACTGTTTTCCTGCATGAAGACATGGGCAGTATGAAAAGAGCTAATAAAGAAACTAGGCTAATAATTGCTATAAGATTCTTTAGGGGAATTAGCTTGGCTCGAATAGAAGCTATTTTTGTTTTTTGATCTCCCATCTCAAACCCACTTTCTACCAGGTTAGCTAAACCTGCTTGTTATATTGTTATTTATATATCCCTTTGGTACTAACTTAATTTTACTTACCCAGCTCGTATCCAGTTTCTTCTTTTTCAAACTTATTTAAACTTTCCAGAATTTTAGACACAATGTTCTTAACGAGTGTGGTCTTTACGAGTGCTATTCCGCTATCTTTGTCTCCTATTACCAGTAAGTTGTCTCCAGGTTTAATTCCAAATAGTTCACGAGCCTGCTTTGGAATAACGATTTGACCTCTTTCACCCACTTTTACTACTCCAAAGATATTTCCCATGTTCGTTATTCTCCATTTAATTCCTACTTTTCATATTTTTCATATTTGGTTTTGGTAGCTAATTTTAGCTGTGTATTGTAAAATGTCAACTGGGAATTTGCCTTTTTGATATCATTTGTTTGATATTCATTTGTGACCTATCCTACATTTTTATTGACTAGTGATTGTATCTTGGTGATATAATACAGAAAGTCAAAATTTTTGTAACGAGATTTGACTTAAGAGTTTTGTGAATATAAGAGTAACGGGAATAATGCGGCCAGGGTCTCAAAATATGAGTTACCAGGGTTTTGTGAATATATAAAAGAGATAGAAATAAAGTATAAAATTAAAAGTATAAAAATAAAAATAAAAAGTAAAAGTATATAATTAACAGGGCGATTTTTAGGATTATAGAAGAGAAAGGTAGGTTTTATGAACGGTTTGACAAGTATAGTGGATGTTTTTGCAAGAGAGGTATTGGATTCGCGAGGAAACCCCACAATAGAAGTAGAGACCACACTTGAATGTGGAGCAGTAGGAAGAGCTTCTGTTCCTTCAGGGGCGTCTACCGGTGCTTTTGAAGCTGTGGAGTTAAGGGATGGAGATAAAGCCAGATACATGGGCAAAGGGGTAAAAAAAGCAGTGGAAAATGTAAACTCCGTCATAGCTCCTGAACTTGAGGATATGGATGCTCTTTACCAGAGGGAAATAGACAATGTTATGATTGAGCTTGATGGTACTGAAAACAAATCCAGGCTGGGGGCAAATGCAATACTTGGCGTTTCTCTATCTGTGGCTAAAGCCTGCGCGGTTGCGCTTGGGATTCCGCTTTATAGTTACATCGGAGGAGTAAATGCTCATGTTCTTCCTATTCCTATGATGAACATACTTAATGGAGGAAAGCATGCTGACAACAATGTGGATTTGCAAGAATTTATGATAATGCCTGTGGGGGCAGACTCATTTAGTGAAGCTTTGAGAATGAGCGTGGAGGTCTTTCATACATTGAAAGAGGTTTTGAAAAATGATGGGATGAGCACAACGGTAGGGGACGAGGGTGGATTTGCTCCCAATCTGAAGGCCAATGAAGATGCTATAAGGTATATACTGATGGCAATAGAAAAGGCAGGATATAAACCGGGGGAAGATATTTATATAGCTCTTGATCCTGCGGCCTCTGAGTTTTTTGAGGATGGAAAATATAAACTGTCAGGAGAGGGTAAAGTTCTTTCGCCATCCGAGATGGTTGATTACTACTGTTCGCTTGTGGAGAGATACCCGATAATTTCGATAGAAGATGGAATGGCAGAAGAAGACTGGGAAGGCTGGAAAAAGCTAACTGAAAGGCTTGGCAAAAGGATTCAACTTGTTGGCGATGATTTGTTTGTAACCAATACCAGAAGACTTGAAAAGGGAATTGACCTTGGTGTTGCGAATTCAATCCTGATTAAGGTTAACCAGATCGGCACACTATCTGAAACCCTGGATGCTATAGAAATGGCAAAGAGAGCTGGATATACTGCTGTCGTCTCTCACAGGTCAGGTGAAACTGAAGACACAACCATATGTGACATTGTAGTAGGTGTAAACGCAGGTCAAATAAAGACAGGTGCTCCATCAAGAACTGACAGGGTTTGTAAGTACAACCAGCTTATAAGAATTGAAGAGGAGCTTGGAGGTGTGGCTCAGTATCTGGGAAAGAAAGCCTTTTATAATTTGAGGTTTTGAGCTATTAAGTTTCAAGGGTTTCATCTGGCTACTTTGTCTCCTTGGTTTTCTTGCATTTTAGAGGAGAGAGAAAATAATAGGGATAGTATACGATCTCCATGGGAAGACCTCTTGAATCGAATTCCAGCATCTGAGGGATGAAGTTTAATCTATTAAAGCCCATCTTTGCAGTTAATGCTAAGATTAGGGCATCGAGAACATCGTCGACTTTGATCCCGGATTTTTTGTAAGTAGATAAGGCATAGCTCAGCAAATCTTCTGTCTGGGGATAAATAGATTTTAAAAGTTCTTTTCGCTCTAAAATGCCTTCAAGCTTTCTTTTTGAATAGTTCATGGGATGTCCTGAAAAAGCCCAGAAGCATATCTCGGGGTGGCTTTCTCTTATTTTGGTGCTTGCCTTTCTTTCGCTTTGCAAGAAGAAATCAATCTCTCTGATTTTAGGAAGTATATTCCAGGTTTGAATAGAAAGTTTTCTCCCGGTTAATCTACTATGTATATTGTTCGCATCCTCGTAGGTTTTAGCATATAGAGAATCTCTACAGGGTACTTGGAATATGCTGGAGCCTCGCTTAGGGCCTAGTATTTTTCTTGCTTCGATGTCGCATTTTCGCTCCTGGCTTCCTTTTTCACTTAGACCAATCGGGATATCTATAAGGATAAGTTCTGCATCATAGTTATTTTCCCAAAAACTTTGAATGTTTTCATAAAATACTATCTTCCACCGGTTATTTCTATCAAGTAATATTGAAAGCCAGCCCTTTTTGCACCCGTCTATGCCTGCAAACATTTATAAAACCAGGCCTTCCTTCTTTATTGTTATTCTACCCCATAATAGCTATACCATCTGCTATTGGTTTTTGTTTTGATCTTTTGGCTTTGATGTTGCTCTACCCTATATTAGCTATGTTATCCTTAGCTATGTTATCCTATACTATCCATTAGTCTATGATAATATATTGCATTAATGCATTAATATGTACTATCTAAGAGATCTGTTTACAGTTAGAAAGAGGGCTTTTTTAAATGAAATTTAGTAAAGCTTATCAAACGCCTAAAATTGTTACAAACATAGATAAAACATGCTTAATTTTATTTTGTATGTAACAGTATATAACAATAGAGCATTAAGGTCTTCCTATTTGATAGATAATTTTAACATAAAGTGTAAACACCAAGCTTAGATAGTACAATTAATATATAACATATTGTATCTTATTTTGCTTGTTCGTCTACTTTTTAATTCTCGAAAGTCTTTATTTCTATCTTTGTATTTTCCTACATTTTTCCTACATTTTAACTTTATTTTGTCTTTTACATTTGTAAGGGCACCGGTATTTCCTAAAGTCTAGCAGATTCTAAGAGCCTTAAGAGTCTATATTGGTGTGGTATGTAATTGTGTGTATTTGTGATTTGAGTATTTGTAATCTGGCTTTGTTTTAGGTTTCTTACACTTGACCTTACTGGAAAAGTGGATAAAAAAGGTTAATTTAAATATAATAGATAAACCTTAAAATAGTGATATATGTTACAATCTCAAAATGATGACATATGTTATACTTTCTATGAAATAAGTAAAGAAGTTATTGGAACACTAATAAGTCAATGCCCGAGATCAATAAGAAAAAAATTTTAGAAGTGTCAGGAATTCTTAGCTTTGTTCCTCAGGATTTTAGAGATATTGGGAGAGCTCCTGTAGGGAAAGGCGAAGTCTGTTTAAGGAACGAGAAATGTATGGAGGTGAGTCTAAAAGACCTGTGGAAGGAACACCTTGGATGCTTTATAAAACTTTCTGTAGAACTCCTGGACCACCCTGAGGGTGAAGAGTTAGACTTTATGGACTTAGACATGAGAGAAGATTTTAATGACATTTACGAGTGGCTCGATAAGAGAGTTGTAACTTATAGAGAAATTGGTTTACTTTTCCTTAAACCAAAGGATTATGGCGAGGCTTTGTTTGAAGCTATTGAGAGAAGGAGAGTAATTGGGGTAATAGGAAATACGGGCAGAACTATAAGTATTAGAAAACTTCTGGAGAAATTTCTGGGTAGAAGGGTTCTCCTCTCCCTGAAAGTGATGCATTAATCTACCTTTAGGAAGCATTTATATTTTATTTATTTAATTTGTTTATTGATTTTGTGTATCGTTCTGTGATAATATAAAGCTGGTTTTGAGTTTTAGCCTTAAAAACTTTTTCTTAAAAACTTAACCTTGAAAACTTAATATTTTATTTCTATTAACCAAGGGAATCCAGTGAAAATCTGGAGCGGTGCCGCCACTGTGATTGGGTGTGGTGCTCTTCGTTATACCACTGGCAGGTGACCCTGCTGGGAAGGTGAAGAGTAAAGTCCCATAAGCCAGGAGACCTGTTAATAGAAATTATGGAATTACTGCTCTTCGG
>JACIXO010000113.1:0-3265 GCA_014360385.1 Actinomycetota bacterium
TTAAAATCCTTCATAATAGACAAAGATTTTTAGGAGAAATGTGATTTCAAAACCAGGCTGGACTTGTTTTCTACCCCAGGTGAAGCTACAAAAGGTAAATTTTTTGTTTTCAAAGGGTTGAGAAGTCAAAAAAAGAGTCTGGGAAACTCTGCTGTTTTTGTGAAAAACTTAAAAGACGATTTAAGTATTGGTAGAAAGATAGTTATATGTACACAAGATATCGGCAGAGTAAAGAAAATCGAGGAGATACTTCTGGAAAACTCTCTGTCTTTCAGAGATTCTGACAGTAAAAGACACTTTAGTACCAAGACCGGTGATAGAGAAGGCTATAAGCTGGATTTCTCCTGCCTATATCCAGGAGTGGTTAATATTCTTACGTCGAGGTTATATCATGGATACCAGTCGGATAGCTTTTCCCTGTATGGGGAACTTGATGTCTATGAACGTATGCCTGGCAAAGCCTGGGGTGAAACTGGAGCTCCAGAAGAGATTTATACAAAGACCTTTGAGGCTTTTAAGCCAGGAGACTATGTTGTCCATAAAACACATGGAATAGGCAGATATATTGATATTGTAACTAGCAATGTGAATGGACATAAAAGGGAATACTTTCTTATTGAATATGCAAATAATGATAAGCTTTATGTTCCTACGTGGCAGATAGACAGGCTTCATCGGTACATAGGGGATGAGAGGCCAACAGTAAGCCCTCTTGATTCAAACAAGTGGGAAAGTGTTAAAAATAGGGTGAGGCAATCTGTTCGCAAGCTGGCTATTGACCTTGCGAGGCTTTACGCGGAGAGAGAGCAAGCTACTGGGTTTGCTTTCCCTGAGGATAGCCCATGGCAGAAAGAAATAGAAGACCTTTTCCCTTTTAAGGAGACGCCTGACCAGGTTAAAGCTATAGAATATGTAAAAAGGGCTATGGAAAAGCCAATTCCTATGGATGTGCTTGTTTGTGGCGATGTGGGGTTTGGGAAAACTGAAGTAGCTATAAGGGCAGCTTTTAAGGCAATTGAAGCTGGGAAACAGGTTTTGATGCTTGTTCCTACAACTATTTTAGCAAATCAGCACTATCATACTTTCTCTGAAAGATATAGAAGTTATCCAGTGATAGTTGAGGTTATAAGTAGATTTAGAACTAAAAAGGAACAGAAGAGGATAGTTGAGGATTTTAGTGAGGGTAAGATTGATATGTTAATTGGTACCCACCGTCTTCTGGAGGATGATATAAGACCAAAAGATTTAGGACTTCTTATAATAGATGAAGAGCAGAGATTTGGAGTAAACAGCAAAGAAAAGTTAAAACTGCTTAAAAAAGAGGTAGATGTTCTTACTCTTACTGCTACTCCAATACCCAGGACTTTATACATGGCTCTTACTGATATAAGGGATCTGGTTCTAATGGAGACAAGCCCCGAAGGTAGGTATCCTGTAGAAACTTTTGTGGGCGAGAGAGACGACTACATTATAAAGATGGCTATTGAAAGGGAGATATCGAGAGGAGGGCAGGTATATTATGTTTATAACAGGATATTCGACATTGGAAATGTTAGGAACAGGCTTGAGAGACTTGTTCCCCAGGCCAGGATTGCGTTAACTCATGGAAAAATGGAAAGCAGAAAAATTGAGGAAATCATGGAAGATTTCATTAACCGAAAGTATGATGTCTTACTCACTACTTCTATTATTGAGTCAGGCATGGACATTGGTAATGTTAATACTTTAATAGTGGAGAACTCACATAGATTTGGACTCTCTCAGCTTTATCAGTTAAGGGGAAGGGTGGGAAGGTCTTTCGAGAGAGCTTATGCTTATTTCTTTTATCCAACCCGAGCACATCTTAATTTTGAAGCCTTTCAAAGGTTAAAAACACTAAAAGATTACACAGAACTTGGCTCTGGGTACAGTGTTGCTCTCAAAGATCTGGAGATAAGGGGTGCAGGAGAACTCCTTGGTCCCCGTCAGCATGGCCACATAAATAGTGTGGGATTTGATATGTATTGCCAGATAATAAAAGAGGAAATTGAAAAACAAAAAGGTAATATGGTAGAGGAGGACATAAACGTTCAGATAGAATTGCCTGTAAGCGCCTATATCCCCAAGAATTATATTAGAAATGAGAGAGAAAGACTTGGCTTGTATAAAAAGCTAGCAGAAGTGGGTAGTCTGGACGAAGTGGATAAAATAGTAGAAGATATAGAAGAAAGGTATGGGAAGCCTCCTCTGGTGGTTGAAAATCTGGCTAATATTGCCAGAATAAAGTTTCTGATGAGAAGGGCTAAGATAGAAAAAATTGTCTTTATTAAGGGTAGGGGTATAATTCTGAAAAAGATCAGTTTGTCAGAAGGAACTTACTTAAAGATGAGTGCAAAAAATAAAAGTCTAATCTACAAACCGCGGGAAAAAGAGCTTGTGATGAGAAACTTTGATAAAAATGTAGATTTAAGCTTAGTATTAGCGGATTTAAGTGATATAATTAGCCTTATTTAATGTTTTAGTGTGGGTAAAGTAGGTAATTTTATATCTTATGTTGAATTTATATTTTATATTATCTTTTTTATATTGTCTTTAGTTGTCTCATCTAAGTTTATTTTGCTTGCAGTTTTGTGCTTCTGGTTTTAGAAAGTTTCTGATAAAAGCTAAGGAGAGAGGTCGGTAAGTCTATGAAAGTTAAGCTAAAGGTCGCTTCTGGAGATATTTTTTTATTGAGAATTTTATTGAGAAGGTTAAGAAGATGCCGCACTCTGTTATTGAAGTTTGTTATAGTCCTTCTTGTGTTATCTATAGTTATTTTTTCCTCTGGCTGCAGTAAGACACTTGCTACAGTAGATGGCATAAGCATTAGACAGTCTGAAGTCAGGCCTTACCTTGATTTTCTTAAAAAACAGGATCCCGAGTCTTTTCCACAGGATGAAGAAACTATTAAAGCTTTGCAGATCCAGATAGTCGATTCCCTGATAGTTATTCGGCTCCTGGAGAAGTATGCTAATGAGAATAACATTGTGGTAAGTGATGATGAAGTTGAAAACAGGATGAAAGAAATTATTAATTCGTATCCATCCCGGAGTGATTTTGACAAAGATTTAAAGGAAAAGGGTATAAGTAAGAGTTTTTTGAAGAAAGAGATAAAGGCTCAGATTTTGAGGGAGAAAATATTCCAGAAGGTCACCGGTGATATAAAGATAGAAGCCGAGGAAGTAAAAAAGTATTATGATGAGAACAAGGATCTTCTGTTTAAGGTTCCTGAAAAGGTAAAATTAAG
>JACIXO010000113.1:3275-5216 GCA_014360385.1 Actinomycetota bacterium
AAAATTAAGCCATATTCTTATTAAGTTTTCAGCGGAGGATGAAAAAACGGGTTCCAATCAAGAAGGAGAAGGTACCCAGAAAGAAAGTAGCAAGACTTCTACTTCTAATACTCTTACCAGGGAAGAGGCTCTGGAAAAAATGGAATATATAGAAAGTGAGTTAAAGAATGGAGCCAGGTTTGAGGATCTGGCTAAAAAATATTCTGATGATAAGATAAGTGCGGCCAATGGTGGTGATATAGGTTATGTAAGCAAGAGCGAATTGATAAAGGAGCTTGGAGATGTAGCCTTTTCTCTGAATGTTGGAGAGGTTAGTGATATAGTTGAGACACCTTATGGTTTCTACATTCTCAAAGTTACTGACCGTAAGAAGGAGTATATAAAAGATTTTGAGGAAGTTAAGGATTCAATTGAGTACTATCTAGAAAGCGTTGAAAAAAGTAAAAAGTGGGAGGAATTTATATATTCCCTTATGGATAAAGCAGATATTAAGTATTATATTGAAGGTGCTACCAGTAGCACTACTGAGACTGGTACTGGTACCACCGATACTGGTGCTGACGTTGAAAGCAAGGGGGGAAAGACCCAGGGACAGAATCAAGAATGAAACTCAGAATGAAAATCAGAGCGAAACCTATTAGCGAAACCCAGAGAATAAATCCCAGAATAGTAGTTAGAATTAGCAACTAAAAAGTAGAGAAGCTTAATGTCTATAAATAAAGTCTATGAATAAGGTCTATAAATATTAGTAGGAATTAATAAGTTCTTCTAGTACTTCTTTTATATCCATGCCTTACTAGTCTATAAATTAGTAGAGATTAATAAGGATAATAAGCTAAATGTTTAAAGAAGGATTTAAGAAAGATTTGGGGAAGATTTAAGAAAGATTTATGAGGATCCGAGGTTATATGGATACCGGGAAAGAAAGTATTGGGAAAGGAAATGAAGCGAAAGTTTCTCTAGAGGAATTCAAGCTGGGCGAAATTGATAAGATAAGAGATGAGGGTAAATTATTTTCTATCCTAGTTGGCATATTGAAAAAACTGAGGTCTCCAGAGGGATGTTTGTGGGATAGAGAGCAGGATCATATGAGTCTTAAGAGAAGCCTACTGGAGGAAGCTTATGAGGTTGTGGAGAACATAGAGAGTAATTCTTCTGAGGGATTAAAAGAAGAACTTGGCGATCTTCTTCTTCAGGTAGTATTTCATAGTCAGATAGCAGCAGAAAGAGGAGCCTTTGATATTGTCCAGGTGCTAAAATCTATAATCAGTAAGCTAATAAGAAGGCACCCACATGTATTTGAGGGAAAAACTGTAGAAAGTTGTAGCGAAATATTGGCTAACTGGGAAGATATCAAGAGAAAGGAAAGGGAGGGTAAACACAAAGGAACTAGCTCTATTTTCAGTGATATTCCTCATATCTTACCTTCGCTCCACTATGCTTATGAAATTCAAGCCAGAGCCTCAAGAGTAGGGTTTGACTGGGATAGTCCAGAAGGAGTTTTTGAAAAAATAAAGGAAGAGATCAAAGAACTCTGTATCCAACTGAATAAGCCTGGATATATAGAAGAGAAAGTAAATGGAGTGATTAACAATGGAGTGATTGACGAAAAGAGCTCTAAAGGGATAGTCAAGGGTGATGATAAAATTAAAGATGAGATCGGGGATATACTTTTTAGCATAGTGAATTTTTGTAGGCACCTTGGAATAGACTCTGAAGAATGTCTAAAGAGCACGTGCAAAAAGTTTATAAAAAGGTTTGATTTTATGGAAGAGTATGCACAAAAAAAGAGTTTGGATTTAAAGAAACTATCGTTAGAGGAAAAGGACAGGCTCTGGGAGATTTCGAAAAAATTTATATAAAATGAGAGGAATTTTTAGAAGAAAAACTGTGTGTTATTTTTTGTAAACAGATTTTATATGTTTACGTCAATAAAATGAA
>JACIXO010000114.1 GCA_014360385.1 Actinomycetota bacterium
AGAGTCAAACATAACTGAGGGGATTTGTTGCCTTTTTGTACCTCATAGCACTGCTGGTATAGCAATAAATGAAAATGCTGACCCGTCAGTAAAAGTAGATATAGCTTACAAACTAAATAGCCTTGTTCCTGCCCATGATAGATACAGCCACACCGAAGGAAACGCTGACTCTCACATAAAATCAGTCATTGTAGGACCTTCTGTAACTGTAATAATAGAAAATAAAAGGCTCCTGCTAGGGACCTGGCAGGGAATATATTTCTGTGAGTTTGATGGGCCAAGAAATAGAAAAGTTTATGTTAAGCTCATTAAGTCATAAACTTCAAAACCTCTTAAACTATAGAATTCTAATGGGATCTTAATGGAATATTTAATGGAGAGTTAATGGAGAGTTAAAACTTAATAAAGAAATCTCAATAAATCTCAATAAATCTCAATAAATCTCAAAACTTATTGAAATATGAAATTTTAAAATTTAAAAATGACCCTATTTGAACAGCATGAACTTTATGTAAAAGATAAGCAAAAAAATTTATCCTCATTCATCCCTCTTGCTGACAGAATGAGACCCGCCAGCCTGGATGAATTTGTGGGACAGGGACACCTTGTAGGTGAAGGGAAAGTTTTAAGAAAAATAATAGAGGAAGATAGGTTATATTCAATGATTTTCTGGGGACCACCAGGAAGTGGGAAGACCACTCTTGCCAGAATTGTTGCTGAGAGAACCAGGAATAGATTCATATCATTTTCAGCAGTTACTTCTGGAATAAAACAAATAAAAGAAGTGATGGAAATAGCAACTTATGAAAGAAGCCAGCATAACAAAAAGACAATATTGTTTATAGATGAAATCCACAGATTCAACAAAATCCAGCAGGATGCCTTTCTTCCCTTTGTAGAAGATGGAACAATAATCTTGATTGGCGCTACTACCGAGAACCCTTCTTTTGAAGTAAATTCTGCTCTTCTTTCAAGATGCAAGGTATTTGTGTTGAAGAAACTAACCCCGGAAGAAATATCTGTGCTCTTAAAAAGAGCTATACAGGATAAAGAAAGAGGACTGGGTAAATACGATATAAGAATAGATGAAGATACAATTTCATTTATAAGCAGGTATTCTGACGGAGATGCCAGAATTGCATATAATACTTTAGAACTTGCGTTCAATTCCTCTTTAAAAGAGGATAAAGACACAAAAATTGTTATAGATATTGCCACAGTAGAAAATGTGATACAGAAAAAAGCACTCCTATATGACAAGCACGGAGAAGAACACTATAACCTAATTTCAGCACTTCATAAAAGTTTAAGAGGAAGTGATCCTGATGCTGCTATTTACTGGATTGTTAGAATGCTGGAAAGCGGAGAAGATCCACTTTATATAATAAGACGAATGGTTAGGTTTGCTTCTGAAGACATAGGACTTGCTGATCCAAATGCGCTTAACGTTGCTTTATCAGCGAAGCAAAGTTTTGAGTTTATAGGTCCACCTGAGGGGTATCTGGCTATTATTCAGGCAGCAGTCTACCTTGCTTTAGCACCCAAAAGCAATTCTCTTTATGAGGCTTATAACAGGGCAAAATCTGATGTAGAAAGATTTCAGGCACTTCCGGTTCCGTACCACATAAGGAATGCTCCAACAAGGCTAATGAAAGATATAGGATATGCCAAAGGCTACAAATATCCCCATAATTACAGCGAAGGTATCGTAGACCAAACATATCTGCCTACTGAGCTCACTGGAAGGAAGTATTATACTCCCACTGACAGAGGATATGAAAAGGAACTTAAGAAAAGACTCGAAGAGATAAATAAGATTAAAAAGGTAAAATAGAAAAAAATAGAAATGAAAACTAATAGTAGAGCTCTTCGAGAATGAGATTTCAGAATCCAATATCCGTAAGTTAATCAAATCAAGTTTTTCTCAACCAAAACTTCAGCAATCTGGATAGCATTAAGGGCAGCGCCTTTCCTTAGCTGGTCTCCTACCACCCATATGTTAATACCGTTCTCACAAGAAATGTCCTCTCTTACCCTCCCCACAAAAACCTCATCTTTGCCTGAAGAATCGAGAGCAGTGGGATAGAGCCTATTTTCAATATCATCTTTAAGAACAAGGCCCTTGGCTTTACTCAAGGCATCTCTAACCACGTGTATAGGAATTTTACTTTCAGTCTCTATGTTTAAAGCCTCAGAATGAGAAGTAAAAACGGGAACTCTTACTGTAGTAGCAGTAACTTTTATATCAGGATCATCGAAAATTTTCTGGGTTTCGTAGACCATTTTCATTTCTTCCCTGGTATAGCCATTAGCCTCAAAAACATCTATATGGGGTATAACATTAAACGCTATCTGAACAGGAAAAACTTCACATTTTATGTCACCACTTTTCTTGCAAATTATCTTTCTTACCTGTTCCTCAAGTTCAACTATACCCTTAGCACCAGCACCTGAAACTGCCTGATAAGTGGAGGCTACAATTCTTTTAATTCTGGAAATATCATAAATAGGTTTTATTGCTACACACATGATAATGGTAGAACAGTTAGGATTTGCTATTATGCCTTTATGAGGAAATACTTTATCACTGTTTACTTCCGGAACTATCAAAGGCACATCTTCTTCAAGACGAAACGCGCTACTATTGTCTATTACCACAGCTCCACTCTGAGCTGCATACAGCGCAAATTCCTTAGAGACTGATGCACCAGCTGAGAAAAGAGCTATATCTATATTCTTAAATGAATCTTTTTTAAGCTCTTTTACTTCAAACTCCTCACCATTGAACACAATCTTCTTTCCTGCAGATCTCTTTGAAGCAAGAGGCAAAAGATTTTTAACCGGGAATTTTCTCTCTTCCAGTATAGAAAGAAAAGTTTTTCCTACAGCACCCGTAACTCCGGCTATTGCGACATTAAACTCTCTCAACTTCTCTCCTCCTCCACCGGTATTAAATCAACATCATATACCAGAAAATAACAAAAATATCCCCTCGAATTAGTGCATCTATTAGGGAATCTATAACATTAGAAAACCAAACACCAATAATAAACTTAAATACTACTATAATTAAAGTATACTTAATAAATATCATAACATCGTAGACTCTTTTTAGAGTTACTAAAATATCAATACATCGTAGACCTTTTAATTGAAATATTATAAATTTAATGAATTTTAAGCTCATTTATATAGTTGTTCATTAAAACTCTAAATTTAGTAAAACTACAAAGTCTACGATGTCTTGATATATTTGAGTCTACGATCTATTGATATTTGTCATATACTATCTAAAAGATGTGTTTACACCTATAAAATATATAAAGCCTGATTAGACTAAATCATAAACCAATATATCGTATTGCATCTCTTCATATAAAGAAAGAGTTCTTAAAGAAAGAGTCTGATCAGACCTTTAAAACTTACTAAAAAACTAAGAATTTATTTAAGATTTGACTATTGTACACCACAGGAACGAAAACATGGAAAAGAATATATAAATCTAAATCTAGCTTTTATCAAGCCCAAACTCACTATGCAAAACTTTAACTGCCTTTTTAGCCTTGTCTTCCCTTATAACACAAGAAATTCTTATAGGAGAAGTGCTTATCATTTCTATGTTTATTCCTTGATCGCCAAGACATCTGAACATTTTTGCGGCAACTCCAGGATGAGACTGCATACCTGCACCTACAATAGACACTTTAGCTACACCAGGGTCAACTTCAAATCGCTCCAACTTCAATTTGTCTTTTAATCTCTCCAGAACCTTCTCAGCCAGGGCAAGGTCCTCTTCTTTTATGGTGAGAGATATATCTGCCAGTCCACTTTCTCCAACATTTTGAACAATCAGATCAACATTTATGTTTGCTCCTGCAAATTCTCCAAATAATTTAGCTGCAATACCTGGTTTATCTTCCAGACCAAAAACTGAGATTTTAACCTGATTTGTGTCGTAAGAAACCCCGGTTACTAAAGGTGTTTCCATTTTTTCTTCCATCTTATTCGTATCCATAACCCACGTCCCTTCAATATCATTGAAACTTGATCTGACATGTAAAATTACATCATTTTTCTTTGCAAACTCCACAGCTCTCAAGTGAAGTACTTTTGCTCCTGAAGAGGCAAGTTCAAGCATTTCCTCGTATGATAGGATACTTATTTTTCTGGCTTCGGGAACGACATTTGGGTCAGCGCTGAAAACGCCATCAACATCGGTGTATATTTCACAATATTCAGCATCCAAAGCTCCTGCTAGAGCTACCGCTGTAGTATCTGACCCACCCCTGCCAAGCGTTGTTATTTCATCACCAGCTGTAACTCCCTGAAAACCAGCTACAACTACGATTTTGTTGTTATTAAGCTCTCTTAAGATTCTTTCCTTGTTTATACTTAAAATTTTAGCATTGGAGTAAACATCATCAGTCAATATACCAGCCTGCCAACCTGTCAAAGATATGCAATCATATCCCTTATCCTGGATAGCCATCGCCAGCAAAGCTATGGAAACCTGCTCACCTGTCGAAAGAAGCATGTCCATTTCTCTTCGCAAGGGGTTTCTGGTAATTTTGTGGGCCAAACTAATAAGTTCATCAGTAGTGTCCCCCATTGCAGATACAACAACTACAACATCAAAATTTTGAAGCTTCTTATTTATAGCCTTATCCGCAACTTTCTTTATTTTATCAGCATCAGCAACAGAAGTTCCTCCAAATTTCATTACGATTATGTTTCTTCTTTTTCTGAACATTATAGCCCGCATTTCTCACGAAGTTTATTCCACTTCTCATCCACATGGCTCTGTATTTTTTCAATTAGATGTCTGTTTTGAGGAAAGAAAAGGTGTTTAAATCTTCTCTGTTTTTTAAGCCACTCTTCAACAGGTATTTTCTTATCCTTTGGATCGAAACTGAGTTTATAATTACCATTTTCTACTTCGTATAGTGGCCATATACAGGACAAAACTGCTTCCCTTGCTATTTCTATAGTATCCTTAGCATCGTAATACCAGCCTGTTGGGCATGGGGATATAACATTTAAGAAAGCAGGGCCCTCCACCTCAAAAGCCTTTTTAGCTTTGGTTATCAAGTCATTCCAGTGACTGGGAGAAGCCTGGGCTACATATGGGATATCGTGAGCAATCATTATTTCCGTTAAGTCCTTCTTGTAGGTAGGCTTTCCAGGTATGAG
>JACIXO010000115.1 GCA_014360385.1 Actinomycetota bacterium
AAATGTTGTGGATGAGAAATTTTACATACCCTCCGGAATACCATTAAGCAGCCACCTCCTTAACCAGTTCCCCATCAACAAACTTCTTGTTTTCAAGAACAAGTAGTATCAGTTTATGACCTTTTAGTTTTACCCAAGTTTTTGATGCCTTAATTGCAAGTTTAAATACCATAGATAGTGTTTTAAGTTCTTGAACCACATCCTTTTGTTTTTGTTGTTCTTTAGCCTAACTGTTGCAAATGTTGATTCAATTGGGTTTATAGTACGTATATGAATCCAGTTAAGTGGCTTTAAAAATCATAGAATGTAAACAAATTCTCCTTATCTTTTGTTAAACATTCTACAGCTTTGGGATACTAGGAATTGTATGTCTCTATAAAGTGATCATAGGCTTTCAAGGCATCTTCTTTTGTATCTGCCATATACATCTCATGTATTGCTGATTTTGCCTTAGGCTTAAATAGACTTTGGCATCTTATCCAATATATTTTTAAGTTTTATGAACTTAAGCATCTTATGTCTTTTTGTTTCTGGATAAACTTCATCAAGTGCTAGCAAGAATCCAAGAGAACCATCTCCTATAGCAAGCTTGGGGGCAAATGCAAGCCCTCTTTGTTTTAGGTCAAGAAGAATTTCTCTTAAAGCTTTAGCTTACTTTTTCTATATCCGTAAGATACAGCAACTAACTCTTTATTTCCATATTTGTCTTACTCCTATTATTAACGGAGGATATGCTCCTTTTCTATTACTAAATCCACAACTTTCTATTATTTCTCAATATGTTTTTGTGCATACGCACTTGTAAAGCATTTAGAATACAGAGTAAGACTACTATATAAGAAGATGTTACCTTAAGAGGATAAGGCAGACTTTAGTCAAGGTATAAACCTTAAATACTTTTTGATAAGAAAAAAAGAATAAGATATGCTCTTTCTTCAAGAATGTCAGCTGATGCAAGAAAAATATATGAAGTTTTAAAGATTAAAAAAACAATAACCCCCTACATAATAAAGAAATTGTAGTGCCTGGGAAAATTGGTGTGACCCTTATTTTGTGCTTGAATTTTGTGTTTTTTTAAAAAAGCGGAAGTCGGAATATATCAAGCCAGGTAGCTACTGCTGCGGACGAACAGTCCTCAGCAGCTGAAGAAATATCCAAGAACATTGAATCAGTGGCATCAGTCACAAAACAGGTTGCAAGTGGTGCAAAACAGGCAGCTGTTGCTGCTCAGCAACTTGACAGATTAGCAAAAGAACTTTCAGAGGTAGTAGCAAAACTATAACGATGGTAAAGGTAAACACTCCAGCAACAGTATAAGGAGGAGTATAAACCAGCAATTACAAATGCACAAGGAAACGGAATTTCAGGCCAGCAACATTACAAGGAGGGGTATAAACCAATACAAGCCTGACACAAACTCATATCTTCTAGTTTATTTTCTCCCACCCTTCCTACTCCTTTCATGCACTGGCTCAATTCGTAGACCATAATTAACTTTTAACCCTGCGATTTTGCAAAGTATTGCAGGGGGATGGATTTGTTTGTTATAGACAATATATACAAAGTGTGGTATCAGCACAAAAAATGGAGAAAAAATCTTATAAATTGCTGGATACGTCAAACTTTCGGTAAACGAAATCCCATAAGATGCAAAAAAAGCCAGAACAGCGCTTAAAAAATCTACCCACAGGGGCTCGCTTTTACCAGGATAAACCTTAAATACCCTGAGAAAAAAACCCACCATATAGCCTATCCCGATAGCCACAAAGACTATCCAAGGCCTTAATGGGGTAAGAAATAAAAATAATTCAACCGGCGCTACAAGGATAACTACCCACTGAAAAATGTGATAAAGCTGGTTTCTATTCATTATTAATCATTAACCACCTCTGAAGAATGATTTTTAAATTCTACTGATAAAAAGCCAAGTTGGAACAATTTTGTTCCCATCTTAAAAGTTGCTCAAAAAAGATTAATGGATTAAAATTGAGTAAGTAGAGTTTACTATAAACTTAAACCAGCTATTCACCATACCCAGTTAAATGTTAGAATTTGTAAGCTCTGCTTAAATTTATCTCTGCTTAAATAACATCAAAGACAGTTTACAAATGAATAATTGGCGAGTGAATAGTCAATAGTTAATTATGACTCAGCATTAATAATTATAACTTAGTATCAACAATACTAACATAACTTAACTCCAACATTAAACACTATATTACCACTTGCTTAAATGGAAGAGAAATATTCTAATGAAGAAATTCAAAAAAGGAGAATTTCTCTTTTTTCACTGGTAGTCTCTATATTTCTTGTTACCTTTAAGATAGCAATAGCCTACTTGACCAATAGCCTCGGAGTTTACTCAGAGGCTTTAAACAATGGACTTGACCTGGTAGCAGTATTTATCACATTTTTTGCAGTAAGAGTATCAACAAAACCTGCCGACAAGGACCATCCTTATGGTCATGGCAAGTATGAAAATTTCTCCGCTCTTCTCGAAATAACAATACTTTTCGTCCTGTGCTTTTATATTATTTTTAAGTCAATTGGGCGGCTAATCTACAAAAACTTTGAACTTAACATAACCTGGTACACATTTCTAATTCTTATTGTTTCAATGGCACTAAATGTTATAAGAGTTACCTATATAGGAAAAGCAGCTAAGAAATATAACTCCCCTATTTTAAAGAGTAACTTCATAAACTATACTGGCGACATTTTTAGCTCACTGATAGTACTTACAGGACTGTATTTTGCAAGAAGGGGAGCATACATCGCAGATCCAATCTCATCCATGATAGTATCTATTCTCATTATAGGATTCAGCTCCAGGCTGGCTTTTCAGACGATAAAAAATCTGCTCGGCTATGTTCCAAAGGAGTTAACTGATAAAACCGTGAATATTTTAGCCCAAATCCCGGAATTAAAATCCATAAACCAGGTAAAAATTCATCAAGTTGGAAATGTAAACTTTATCAACCTTGATGTCTCTCTTAAAAGTAGCCTTCATCTCTCCCAGACTGAAAAAATAAAAGAAAAAATAAGAAAGATTGTTTCTCAGGAAATCCCGGGGTCAGAAGTAGCTATAGAGACAACTTCCTGTTCACTAAAAGAGCCAGTAGCCGACAAAATAAAAGAGCTTCTTTTAAACCTGCCAGAAATAAAGGATGTTCATAACATCTTTGTTTACAAGATAAACGACCTTGTAGATGCATCAATCCACATTGAATTAAATAAGTATGTAAAGTTAGAAGAAGCAGAAAATCTAACTAAATTTGCAGAAAAGGAAATCAAAAAAGTAATCAAAAACCTCCACCGAATATATATCCATATAGAATGCGTTAAAGATGAAGAAGTCTGGGATGATGTAACCAGCAAATCCGAAAAAATGATTGCTAACATAAAGAAAGAAATTTCCAGGTTTGTGGATCCCGCGACCTGCCACAACTTTTCAGTGCTAAAGCAAAACGATAAGTACCATATAGCATTTCACTGCAGATTTAATAAAGATTTAGATGTAGAAAGAGCACACCAGATCACCACAGACATTGAAAACCAGATAAAAAATAGGTTTAACGAAATAAGCGAAATTGTAATACACGTGGAACCTGCAAGTTAATTAAAAACCTAATCTATTTTTATCCTTCTTTTTCCTTCTTTTCCATTTCAGCAGCCTCGAGCATCTTCTTGGCTATTCGTAGCTCTGTTTTTCTTCTTATTTCCTCAGTATAGACACGCAATTCTGCAACAAGTCTATTGTATCGGGTGATGTATATCGTATCACCAAGATTTTCTGTTAAGTATCTTGTAAGATTTACTCTTAAATCATTTGTATCTATTCTTTTAATTTCATCATCCATATAGAAAGCACCTCCCATATTTCAGAAATTAGTATCATAGAATCCTTTTGCACTCTAATTTCACACATTTCTTAAAAAGCAGTGGTTCACATAATATTTTTCAAACCCTAAAGAACGCCCCTACGCCCCTATAGAATTAAAAAAACAGGCTTTCTATAAATGCCTGATATCCCAGCAAAATCTAAACCAGATAAATACCTTCCTATTAATGCCTGCTTACGTCTCCCCTGGTAACACTGTAACACGATACGAAAGATACTATGATGTAAGTCAGTGGCCTATTATTTTATCATGTTTTATTAAAATAATCTATTACAAAATTCTCTATTTTTATATATTTAATTCTATTACAAATCTTATCATCACTTTGTACGCAACCTATAGAAGTGCCACAATCCATAAGCATAACCACAAATTTTAGCTAAATCTATGTAGAAGAGAAGAAAAGGAATAAAAAAAGCAGAAAAAATCTTAAATAATCTTTTGACGGATTTTTTCCTGATAAAGTTTTTACCTTCAATTTTATTTTTACTCTTATTCTGGATAGACTTTTTACTTTCTATCTCTGTTGCAACATCCTCACCTAAGCTACCTGAAGCCAACTTATACTCCGTATTTTTTGAGATCTCATCCCAGATATAGTTAATCCTGGTATATGGCTTATATACGTAACCCACTCCCGTAACCAGAAGAGTAAGCAAGATCCATGGATTTAAGAAAGCCGAAATTAGAATTATGGCTACAAGTAAAGAAAAGGAAAGAAATCTTATAAGATGCCGATAGGGGTACATTCTTCCTAGCGCATCACCCATAGAATATCGAAAAAACTGCTTGAATATATCCCTCATATTTTCCCTCATTCTCCAGTATACAATCGCATCAGGATTAAATCTGATATGAAAGCCATTTGCCTTTAAATTAAAATTAAATTTCATGTCCTCTCCCCAGTTAAGTTTTTCCGGGTAACCACCAACAAGTAGCCACACCTCTTTCTTAAAGCTTACATTTCTTGAAGAGGGCATAAATTTCCTCTCCACAACTTCTTCCCTTCGGGGCATTATGCAGATTGCAAGACATTTTTCCAGAAAACTGTTACAAATAGGACGATTGAATCCCCCAACTACATATTCCTTCCCACAGGTTATAAACCTTGTAATTTCCGAAACCCAGTTCTTGTCCAGAAGGCAGCCTGCGTCGCTTACACATATAACCTCGCCGGAAGCATTTTCGATGGCTATGTTTCTACCTCTTGATATATTTGCACCCCTACTTTCTAGTAGTTTAACCCCAAAAAAAGCTTTAGTTTCATAGACGGCACTACGCTTC
>JACIXO010000116.1 GCA_014360385.1 Actinomycetota bacterium
CTCTTTTTTACTTTGCGGATTCTCGTGGGTTTGGTTTACATAATAGCTCTGTAAAGATCTTCATGGGGAGAAGCAATTATCTGATAATCAACGAGAAAATCTTTTCCCCTGGGATACTCTACAGCAACTCTTATAGATTCACTAACTGAGGACAAATCCCCATTTATAATGCAGATATTTTTTCCTCCAAGAGCTCTTGCTATTCTGATTTCCACAAGCTCGACTGAAGTAGCCTTAATAGCAGCATCTGCTGAAGCTATAATTGAGGGTGAGGTTAAAGTCTCGATCACTCCAATCGATTTAAGCTCACTTATGGAAGTTGCCTGGTTTATAGCAGAAAAAATCTCAGGGTACACATTTGGTATAACCACCCAGTCTATAACCAGCTTTCCAGACTCCTCAAGCACTACATTCATGGAATTGGAAACAGCACCAACTTCACCAGCAAATATTATGTAGTATTTGCCAGGACACAGGGTTTTTGCATCATATATCCTTACGTCCGAGGCTTTTACTATCCTGTCAACTGCCCCAATACCACAAGCTATGCTTCTAAATTCAATAACCCCGATAGACTTTTCCATGGCCTCTTCCTGGCTTTAAATTTGCTTAAGATGCTTGAATGAACCTTAACCTGTCAGATCCTATGGAGCCGAGTTTTAAATCTACTCCGATAACTTTTAGCCCTCCTTAAGCTACCTGGCATTATCAGCCCGCGATACCAAATAGCTTAAGATATCGGAGATGGAGAAGAAGCTTTGTCAGATCCAGATGGTTTCCCAGGTTTTGGACTCCTTGACCTGGGGATAGTTCCGCTACCAGATCTTACAAGTCTCCCCGAGATTATTTTTTCAAGTTCCTGATGAGGCCTCGGAATCACATGAACACTTATTACTTCCCCTACTCTCTTTGCTGCAGCTGCACCTGCATCTACCGCTGCTTTAACTGCACCTACATCACCTGTAACAATAACAGTTACCAGGCCTCCTCCCACATACTCCTTTGCTACAAGCTTTACGTTAGCAGCTTTTACCATAGAATCAGCTGCCTCTATTGAACCTACAAGCCCTCTTGTTTCAATAAGCCCCATTGCCTCGCCGTTCATCTACCTTTTCTCCTTTCGATAGTTACCAATTTATGACAAGTTTTAATAAATGACAAACACAAATGGTCAGCTCCTTGCACAATAACCGCTTAAATTATTTAACGAAGTTCAAAGAACCAGATATAACAAGCCTTCTTTCTCTGGTGAAGGTTCGCGGAGTTGTACATCCCTCTCCTGTAGGACCAGCTATTGTCCATGACGTTCCTCCTCGAGAAAGTTCAGCTGCCATTGCCTGGGAAGGCCCATTTACTATCAAATTAGTTGTGCCAATTGCCTGCCCGAACATCGTTACTCGATTCATATCACGCGTATGTATTAGAGCAGTGTGCCCAAAACCGTGTTCTACCCTGCAGGCAACCTCAATAGCTTCTTCAAACGTATCAACAACCAAGATAGGAAGAACTGGCATAAGTTGCTCGTGCTGGACAAGGGGATGAGATTCACTTTCAGCAACAAATACTGCAAGTCTTACGCTTGGATCTACACTTATACCTGCCTGACTTAGAATAACAGATGCGTCCTTTCCCATATACTCTTTTACTATCTCACCATCCTTTACAACAAGGCTGGTTACCCTCTGTGCCTGTTCACGAGTTAGAACCACTGTTTTGCCTTTTGCAAAGGCAGAAAGAAGTTCTTCCAGGGAAGCTTTCATACATATTATAACTTTCTCTTCATTACAGAGGATGTTGTTATCAAAGGAAGCTCCTGCTTCGATGTCTCTTGCAGCTTTTTCCACATCACATGTATCATCCACTATTACAGGAGGATTTCCAGGTCCAGCACCAATTACTTTTTTCCCGCTCTTAAGAGAAAGTCTTACTATGCCAGGACCACCTGTTGCAACTATCATGCTCACATCATCATTCTTAAAAGCTTTCTGAACATTTTCTATTTTGGACTCCCTCGCAGCAGTTACAAGATTAAGTGGACCGCCTGCTTCAACTATAGCCCTATGGATTATTTTTACAGTTTCGGTTGTACATCTATGAGCAGATGGATGTGGCAAAAACACTACTGAGTTCCCCCCAGAGATCATTACGATTGCTGCATTTATAGTACAAGCTGTAGGGTTTGTCATAGGTTCAATTGCTGCAATTACTCCAAAAGGAGCCCTGTCAATTATAATAGTCCCCTCATCTCCTCTGTAAGTTTTTACTTCAAGATCTTCAGGGCCTACTGACCTTGTTGCCGCCACTTCATTTTTTATTATCTTGTCTTCATATCTTCCCATCTTCGTTTCATCCACCGCAAGCCTTGCAAGCCTCTCCTTATTTTCCAAACTGGCTTTTCTTATTGCTTCTATTATCTTAAACCTTTTCTCTCTGCCCAGACTTACAAGTTCATTCTGAGCCCTCTTGGCAGAAGCTATAGCATCATCTATATCATCAAAAAGCCCGTCCTGGGAACTAAGAAGTGGCGATACTTTAAGACTGGTGGCGTCTGAGCTAGCAAGTAAACTTTCTACAACACCCCTTACAATTTTCTCTATTTGCTTTTCATCTATAGCCACATCTTACCTCCTCTACTTTTTCTATTACCTACTTTATTATATACATAGTTATATACATGATTATTTATACATGATTATACAGAATAACCCTACACACACTTCTATACTATACTTACCTCTATACTATACATACTTATCTATACATATTTATTTAATTACACTCAACCTATTTGATATAACCTATTTGATATCTTTTTAATATCCTGCTACAGATATTCTGAGAGATCTCTTCAAGAATTTCTTTGAGGATTTTCTAAGAACTTTATTAAAATATCTTTAATATCTTTATTTACTGAAATATCTTTATGCCTCTGGCCAAAGCTTCGTCTCTAGCCAAGGGAGTTAATATCACATTTGGCCCAAGCTTTATACCTGTATCTTTATAATTATCCAGGTCATTTACAGTTATAAGAATTTTACCAGGCCTGCTGCCAGGAGATGAACCTGAGCCTGAACCCTCTGGTGAACTTTTCCCTTCTACAGTCTCTGGCTGGCTGCCAGCAAAAAACTTAAAAACACTACTTCCTTTTACAGGAGTAAAGACACTCATGCTCTTCAGAATATTGGTATCAGTTATTTCACCGGCAAAACTACTATCTGGAATCGGGGGTGGAGTATGATTTGCATCAGCCATAGCCGGGACTATAGGAGATATACAGGAAGCATCCACTATTTCTACCAGAGACCCATTAACAAGATCCGCTGCATTTGCATCATCTGTATCGACATGCATTTCTGATTTAAACTCGGGGCTTACCCTTACCTGAACATTGTTAAAAGTAAGTCCTTTTGGACCTCCTACTCTCACATCAACAAGCTGGTTATCTTTGATGCCAAAATAATCTGCATCCTCCTGACTTAGATGAATGTGTCTATTTGCCCTAATAACACCTTCGCTTAAATACACTGCTCCTTTTGGTCCAATCAAAACTGCAGAAGCAGAACCTTCCAGATCTCCTGAGGCTCTGACAGGTGCATCAATTCCTAAAATTATACAATCAGTCTTGGCAAGCTCTACTTGAGTTCTATCCCTTAGAGGTCCAAGTATTCTTACATTCTGAATAGCATTTAGCTTGGGGCCTACTATGGTAACAGTCTCCTTGTAAGCATAGGTTCCTGGCTGATAGAGTTCTCTTAATATCTGAAGTTTATAGTCTTTCCCATACAGAACATCAACATGCTCCCTGCTCAAATGAACATGCCTTACCGAAACCCCGCACACAATTTTTCTCTGAGGAACCTCTCTTCTACTAGCTCTGATGGTCTCCACTCCTACAGCTGCGGGCCCCTCCTTTTCCTCAGCCTTGACATCCAGTCTCTGGCCAGAGCCTGGAACTTCTCTTCCCTGTGGAAGCTCACTCTTAAGCCTTTTTATTACATTCTGCACAACATCTCTTATTAATTTTTCAGTATCCATTTCTAGATACCCTTTTATTTGTAGATACCTTTTTTAATCTTTTTACCTTTGCAGTGTCTGCCAGTCCTAAGCCTATCCCCTACTCCTGTGGCAATATAAGGTCAAGTTCCTGGTGAGGTCTTGGTATAACATGAACACTTAAGAGTTCTCCTACTCTTTTTGCTGCAGCTGCACCTGCTTCTACTGCTGCCTTAACTGCACCTACATCACCCTTTACAATTACTGTTACAAGACCTCCACCTATTCTCTCCTGCCCTACAAGGGTTACATTTGCAGCTTTTACCATTGCGTCCGCTGCTTCGATTGAACCTACGAGTCCTCTTGTTTCGATAAGTCCAATTGCCTCTCCTGTCATTTTGCTTCTCCTTCTCCTTTTATTGGTTATTGTTGACTATTAATTAAATCCAATTGATAAGCTTTTCAATCAACAGTCTTTTCCAATTTTTTATCCAATTTTTTATAAGCTTCAAGTTTCAAGTATTTCTTCAAAAAACCTTTCTATTCAAAATACTCTTAACAACCTCGGTAATTATTTTTATAAGCTCATCAACGCTTATAGTTATACTGCCTCCATCCTGTTTAGTCAAATTGAATGCAGTAGTGGATTTACCCGAAGTCTCAAAAACTTTTGGTCTTTCTTCAGCCAGTTCCTCGCCATCCTTTACAACTTTCCCGTTAATCCTACAACCAGGATAATTATCACCCAGCCCCCACTTTTTTCTCAACTCTATCATCCTTTTTACTTCCTCTTCGCCCAGAATATTCACCCTCCCGAGAAGTTTTGCAACAAGCGTTATCTTAGCAAAAAGCTCCAGGCTTTCCATCCTGTAATAAGCTTTATATACATCAGGCCCAATGGAAAGAGCTCCATGATTTTCCAGAAGGAAAACATTGTGATCTTTCAAATACTTTCTTACATTTTGAGGTATTTCATAAGTAGAAGGAGTTCCATATTCAGCAAGCGGGATAGAACCAAGAGATATAATAATTTCTGGAAGTATACATTGGTCAAGAGCCAATCCAGCAACGGCAAAACCTGTGGCAAAAGGAGGATGAGCATGAACTACAGCATTGACATCACTTCTATTCTTATAAACGTCTATATGCATTTTAACCTCTGATGAAGGCTCAA
>JACIXO010000117.1 GCA_014360385.1 Actinomycetota bacterium
ATTGCTACTCTTTGACAGAGAAAATCCGCCTCCTCCATGTAGTGAGTGGTTAGAGCAATAGTAACATTTTCTTTCTCATTAAGTCTAAGAATATACTCCCATATTTTTCTCCTTGTCTGGGCATCAAGACCCAGGGTAGGCTCATCCAAAAATAGCACCTTTGGGTAATGCATAAGACCTCTTGCAATCTCAAGCCTTCGCTGCATACCTCCCGAATAGTTATTAACTATAACATTCGCTTTCTCCTTAAGCTCCACCATTTCGAGGACTTCTTCAATTCTTTTCTTCCTGGTTTTGCTGTCCAGACCGTATACTCTAGCATGAAAATCCAAATTCTCATAACCAGTTAGACGATTATCTAGAGCAGGTTCCTGAAAAACTATACCAATTGATCTTCTAACCCAATCCCGCTCACTAACTATATCATAACCCCAGACTTTGCCCTCTCCCGAGGTTGGGTGAAGAAGTGTTGTTAACATCTTTATAGCTGTAGTCTTTCCTGCTCCATTTGGTCCTAAAAGCCCAAAGATCTCCCCTTCCTCTACTTTAAAAGATATATTGTCAACTGCTTTTAGTCCATCAAATTCCTTTGTCAAATTTTTAACTTCTATCGCTATCATTTATACTATTTCCTCCATACTATTTCCTCTATATTATTTCCTCTGTCTTATTAACTATTCATCCTATACTTTTATTTCATATATATTTTTATATTTTCAAAAAAGCTAGACATATTTCTTAGATACAAATAAATCTTTTTAGATATCACAAATAACCAAAATTATCAATTATCAGATTAAATACTATCATAATAGCCTCTATTCAAACGGTATCTACCAAGACTTATTAACTAAATTTAATAAACTTAACGCTCATTAAAGAGCCCTTATTAAAGAGCTTTCGGGATAGTTTTTCTAAACTCACCCATTAACTAAAGCTTAATAAGCTCAACCCCAGCTTCTGCCAATAGCTCTATGGCAAGTGGGTCTGGATACTCTTCCAGAAAGTATATTCTTCGTATTCCACTGTTTATAATCATTTTAGCACACATGACACAAGGCTGAGCTGTGGTATAAATAACACCATCCCTTATTGATACACCATGATAGGCCGCCTGAAGAATAGCATTTTGTTCTGCATGGAGTCCTCTACAGATTTCATGGCGTTCCCCGGAAGGAACCCCCAGCTCCTCTCTAAGGCAGGTTCCTCTATCAAGACAGTTTTTTACCCTCATGGGAGCACCGTTATAGCCTGTGGTAAGAATTCTTTTTTCCTTTACTATTATGGCTCCCACTTTCCTTCTAAGACAAGTCGACCTTGTAGCAACCTGTCTTGTGATGGAGACAAAATATTCATCCCAGCTGGGTCGTGTAACTTTAGTCGATTCATCCACTCTCCATACTCGCTTTCTCTACTAACTCACCTTACTAACTTACTTTCTTTAAGATATCCTACTCTATCCTAATCTTAATAATAACCTATATACAATAACTTACAGGTTCTTGGCTTCTAATACATTAACTTATACTAATGATGAGAAAATTACTCAGATGAAAGCTTAAACTTGTTCCTGGCTTTTAGTACATTACCTTATACTCATTTAACATACATTATCTCTATTTAACATTATCTTCATATATTACATATATCATCTTATTGCATATATCATCTTATTGTCTTATTCACATCAGCACCTAAAATTTGCTTCTAATTCTTCAATTGTAACATCCAATAGTGGATATATCTTATAACATATATTTTGTTTTTCCAATTCTTTTCTAAACCAAATCAGATCCATGTCATTGGTAAGTATAGGAATTTTCTTAACCTGGGAATACTTTAAAAGACTTATATCTGCCCTGGATGGAAGCTCTCTGTACCTTCCTTTTAATTCTCTTATTTTTTCCATGGTCTCGGTTCTTTTCTGAGAAAGGTAGAATTTTACAACATCCTCCACTTCTTTTTCGGGAGGGTTAAAATCTACAACTTCAAACCATCCTTTTTCTTCAAGTCCTAAAATTTTCTTTTCCAGCTTCCTCACCAATCTTAATTTCACTATAGGAGGGAATCTTTTCTTCCTGAAAACACTGGAGTAAAAAGAATAATTATCACTTATTGCTTCCTCCACAATCACAGCAATGCCTTTGACAAAGATTTCCTCCCACACGCTGGAGATAGTCATTATCCTTATATTTTCCTTACAGAAAAAATTAGTCAACTCTTGGGTTTTTTCAGAAAAGTGGGGGTATTTAAATTGGATGGTCTTCTTTTTGTATTTTTCAGTAGCAAAAAAGCAGTGATAAATTATGCAATTGGCATCATACAATACACTTTTGGTTGTACAGGCAGACGCATCGTCATCTGTATGACTGTCTCCATAACTAACTTTATTGCCATTTTTTTCACTTCTATCATCTGACATTAACCAATATTAGTTGGGTCTAAATTCCATACATCTCCAATGGAACTTCATCGTCAATATGAGGAAGGATGTTATAAGCTTTCGCTACAGATTGGACATATTCAAAATCTTGCTCTAAATCGCTTAAATCCATATCATCAAGTATATTTTTATCTTTCCCCACGAGGTCAAGGATCATACTGCAGTTCAAAATAAAATCAGAGGTTACCTGAAGTAATTCATCTTTTTTAACCGGGTCTTTAAATTCCTCCTTTTTTAGTATCAAGAGGCAGTAATCAAGTGCACCCTGGATAAAAACACTATTATGAGACGGGGGAAATTCGGTAATTTGGTCAATGAGATTATTTACATCTTTTATGAGGGAATTTTTGATCTCCTCATTTTTGCCAAGACTTCTTATGTGTTTAGCATAGATGTAATTCTGAAGCCTGTATCTAGAATAGTGTTTAAAACCGTCAAGAATAGATTCAAACCTTTCCTTGTATTTTTCAGGAAGTAGATTTTCTATTCTCTCAAATTCTTTTAAACCATTGTCAGTAATTTTGAATATCCACCCAATGCCATTGTCACACATAGAAATAATGTCTTTTTTATTCAAAGTTCTTGCATCTACCTTTATTTGTGGACAGTAAGGACCATAGTTGTGCTTTGTAAAAACATAATCGATGGGTATTTTTCCTTCCACTTTAGCAAGATAGATAAACTTCTGGAGGTTAAAGTTATTATAAAGCTTTCCTAACTTGCCCAGAACAAAAACTATGGGCCAATAACGAGGAAGTTTTTGTAAGTCGTCCATATTCGCTTTTATTTAATTCTAATATTAGAAAAGAAATTATAAACGCGTAGAAATAATTATAGACCTATAAACAAAAAAAGCAACTTTACTATTCAGAGCTGTCTAATTAAAACTTAAATTACAAGCAAACTAGAAAATATACACAAAATAATTGGGGTCATTTAGATACATTAGAATTATTATATAAATGAAGCACTGGAGCATCTTTATTAACAACAGGACCAAAAAATTTAAATATTTCTAAATTTTCACTGCTTTTATTTTTGATCTCGTGTAACTTTATAGCTCTTTCATATGAAATAATTAACTCATCATAATTATAAGTTCCTGCTTTTACAAAATGGCCATCAAACGTTCCTTCACCTCGCCATACAAAAACAACATACGCCCCACTTTCTTTACTATAATAACTTTCTCCAGGATACACTATAAGCCTTTTACCACTAAAATTTTTACTATTATAAAACACCCAATATTCTTCTCCGCCTTGCTGCCTGGATTTCTCAATCAGTATTGGTGGTATATGTCGGTTCTCATAAAAATATGGATCACAACTCCTTTCCCAGTCGATCTGACTTATAACTATTTCTTCCCCAAACGTTCTTCTATCCATGTCCCGAATATCTCGAAACAATGTGTCTTTAGACATTATTTTACCTTTATATAGTGCCTGTAAGTTACCATAAACATCTGATGGTTGTTGAATCTCAATAGTAAGAGCGGTGCCAGGGGCATGAGGAATACCTGGAGGAACATGGAAACCATCATCCACTGTTTGTAAATAAGCTCTTGAGTGCTTTAAAATGAGGTCGCTATTCCAATCTATAAGATAGGATAATATCAATTTTTTTTGTTGAGCTATATAAGGATGAAAACCAAAAAATGTTTCTGGATGAGCACCCAAAGATATACCGCAAGGAAAGTAATAGGCCTCCTCCTTAGGATTTTTCTTTACCAAATTTGCATCTTTCTCCATTTGATGGTAGTGAAAAAAAATCCTATCTGAATAATCTAATACTTTTACCAGTATCCCAAGGTCGTTATGTCTTAAAGAATATTCGTTTCCTAATATTAAATCTTTTGCGTAAACCATTGCCTCTTTTAAAGTGATTGAGGGACCATCCTCAATGTAAATATATGAGAGTCCTTCATCTTTTGGGCCAATCCTATTCTCAGCTTTTGTAGCAGAAGCAATCCATCGTTCTGTTATTTCACCCCTTTCTCCTTTATTATATTCATCCTCTTGTAGTCCTAACCTTTTACCTGAACTACAATTTTCTCTAGCAACCCATGTAGGTTTAAGCCTTAAAATACCGTTATTGATCTCTAATAATTTATAAATAATACTCCTAATATTATTAATAGAATTATCTTTATTCTTATTTAAATTTTTCAATCTCCACTCCTATTTCTTTTAAAAAATTAATAGTAGTTTTATAGTCAGGTATACCAGCTCTCCCTCCATAGCTCTGACATTTAAGAGCAGAAACTGCCGAAGAAAAAACCATAATATCTCTCACATCCCACCCCTTTAGGATTCCAAAGAGGAAGGCACCGTGATATACATCGCCAGCTCCTGTTGTGTCTACAACATTAACTTTAAAACAGTCTACATAAATAACTTCACTATCTACAAAACCTATCGAACCTTTTTCACCAAGCGTCGTTACCAAAAGTTCAGGCTTAAAGTCATTATAAAGCTTTTGAAGCGAAAAATTTATATCACCCACTCCTGAATATTCAAACAAGAATGCTTTAGAGGTGACTAGGTAATCAATGTAAGGAAGTAGTTCTTTGGTCCCTTCTAAAATTATATTTGCATCTAACATAACCTTTATCCCATTTTCATGAGCAAATTTAGCTGCCTTTATATCTTCAACTGGAATAAATCCATCTATTAGAAGAATTT